>JANXEA010000013.1 GCA_025059045.1 Candidatus Bathyarchaeota archaeon
ATCACAAGATCAATCTTACCAACCAACGCCCAGCAACCGCCTCACAACCATCAACCTACCTGCCAAAATAATGCATTAAATTAGATAAAATAAGTTTTTGTCTCTGTATTCATTGAAAAGACAATGGTTCATTTTGTGTTAACTCTTTGCTCTCACTCGTTTTGGAAAAATAATTTATTTTTTGTAGCCTTGCTTAGAGTGCGGGGTTCATTTCAAATAGTTGCTTATACCACTTTATCACATAAGTTTCATCTGTATCTTTTAATATGCCCTGTTTCAGGTTATCAAAAATTTCTTTTGCCCCCTTTCCAGGCGTATAAGCAGCCTTAAATCCCAATTTATTACTTATCTTATCGAAGTTGACAATATATGACCTTGTGTCAGGTTCGCCATACCATTCTATCTCATAGGATACGCCTATGGATTCGCCTATCAACTTTGCCAAATCATAAATTCTGAAGTTCTGATCGTTCGATCCAACATTAAAGACTTCTCGGTTAACTGTCTCACTATCAGCCTCCATAACTTTCAGAATTGCTTCGGAAACATCCTTTACATGAACGAATGGTCTCCACTGCGAACCTGGTCTCATTACCCGAATTTTGCCGCTTTTGAAAAGTGATAGGGTCATGCCATTTATGACTAGGTCGAACCTCATCTTGCGTGACGATCCATAGCATGTTGCAAACCTTAGAATGGTTACGCAGAATTTGTCGTTTGAGAGGGGTAGAATCCTCTTCTCAGCCTCAGCTTTTGTTCTTCCGTATTCTTCTAGAGGCTTCAGTGGAGATTGCTCATTCAGGATTTCAGTTTGAAATCCGTAGACGCTGCATGTGGAGGCGAATATGTACCTTCTAACTCCATATTTCTTGCTGAGGCTTGCGACTCGAACTGGCCCCTCAAGGTTCATCTGCATAAACCTGATCGGATCTATCTGTCCTGATGGGTCTGGCTGCGATATGCTTGCAAGATCAACCACGACGTCAATGTCCTTTAGTAACGATGGATCAAAACTTCTGGTGTCTTCTTTGATCAGCTTGAAGCATGGGTTTCCTACTAGATGCTTTATGCCAACGTCCCCGAAGAAGAGCATGTCTAAGCATATTGTTGAGTAGCCTCTTTCTAGCAGGTTCTCCATAAGGATGGATCCGATATATCCGGCTCCTCCAGTTACAAGTACGTTCAACCTTGCCCCCTCCCAGCTTCCTCCTTTTCTCTACATAGAATATCCAGTGCGGTTTCGGTTGAATAAAAGTCTGTTTTCAGAATACTTCTGGTAAATGTGGAGTCAAGACTAGAATCCTTAGGTCTTCTAGCAAACCATTTCATGTCACTCATCCTTGCCTCCGAAATTAACCTCTTGTCCAACCCAAGTCTTTCAGAAATCCTTAATGCAAACTCAAATCTACTCATTCTTTCTCCCACAACATGGAATATGCCTGTAAGTCTCCGTTCGATTATTTCTAGGACGGCCTTTGAGAGTAAGGTTGCTTGGGTTGGACTGGTATATTGATCGACTAATGCTTTAACCTGCTCTCCTCTCTCAAGTTTTTCTATGACAAACTTGGCAAAATTCATCCTTCCGGGTCCAAAGCCGTATATAGAGCTGGCTCTAACTATTGCGCAATCTATAGATGCGGATCTGAAGGTGGCTTCGCCTAAAAGTTTTGTTAGGCCGTAATAATTCACTGGGCAGGGCGCATCCAGCTCCTTATAGCCGCCAGTCTCTCCGTCAAAGACATAATCTGTGGAGAGATAAACTGTAAATGCTTTAATCTTTGACGCCATAAACGCTAATGTGAGACTTGGATTTACTGTTGTCTCCCAGGCCAATTGCCTGTCTTTCTCGCAGAGGTCCACGTCTCCAAGTGCAGCCATATGAACTAGAACATCAGGTCTCTCGTTGGCGACGACTTCTCTCAAAGAATTTAGATCAGAGATATCCATGGATATTTTTTTTAACTTCTCCTCCTCAATAGGGATAGGATTTCTCCAATGCAGAGCGACGACTTCATGGTTGCGCTCCAGAGATTCAAGGGTTGTTCTAAATCCTGGGAGACTACTTGCACCTGTAATAAGTATCTTCACTTTTTCTTCCTCATTTGTGCGGTGGATAGTTCCAATCCCAGGTCTTGCCAACTCTCGGGTCATCTGTTTTTCCGTTTACGGACTTTGGCACAATTAATGGGTCGTTCCATGGCCTGCGCTCCTCATCCGGGTCCTTATAGTTGTATAGTCTTGTTACAAAATATAAGGTTAGGGAGGGCTCGTTTCCCAGAGTTTTGGTTCCATGCCAGAAGTTTCCCGGGATTCTTACCACTTGGATCTTATGCTCACTTCCTACTATTTCATCTAGCTCACATGTCTCTTCATCATACGCGCAGATTTTCATTGCTCCTCTTAATACGACGAAATAGTCGATCTGCCCCCTTAGATGCCTATGCCAAGCCCTGACTATGCCAGGATAACTGTATGAAAGGTTCGCCTGTACAATCCATTCGTCCCCGAGGAATTCTCTCCAGTCTTGCCTGAGTATCTCACAGAAGAATCCTCTCTCGTCAGGTATCTTCTTAAGCTCAAACGTCCTTATTCCTTCCAGCATCTTCAAATTCCTCCTCAATATTACCTAACCTAGATCCGCTCTAAACCTCAACTTCGGAATAATCTCCAATATTCAGCCTTATAGAGTTTCCTTCCTTGCTTCCAGTTATTTTGGCGTTTCTCCCAATAAGACTTTCTTCTAGGCGGTTAACATCTCTTATGATCGCATTCTCCATTACCACGCAGTATTCCACATTTGAGCGGATCACTTGTGTGTTGTCCCCTATGCTGGTATACGGCCCTATGAAAGACTTCTCTATGAATGCATTTTTTCCTATGACCGCTGGACCACGAATAGTGCTGTCGGTTATTTTCGCTCCCGCCTCTATTTTCACTCTGCCCTCGATTCTACAGTTTATTGTATCCCCTTTGACTTCGCTTTTGAGGTATTCGTCTAGTATCTTCGCATTCGCGGTAAGTATGTCATCCTTTTTGCCCGTGTCAAGCCACCATGTGTCAAGTATCTCGGCGTTAACTCTGAACCCCATATTGATCATCTCTTGTATCGCATCTGTAATCTCGAGCTCGCCTCTCCATGAGGGTTTGATGCGGTCTACTGCATCGTGTATCTTGCTTGAGAACACGTATGTGCCGACAATTGCTAGGTTGCTTAGGGGTTCTTTGGGTTTCTCTACAAGTTTAAGTATTTTTCCACCGGGGTCAAGTAGGGCCACGCCGAATTTTGTCGGGTCTTCAACCTCCTTCAAAAGGATAAGCGCATCAAGGTTTTTCTCCTTAAACTTTTCTATTAATCCTTTTATCCCTTTCCCCTGCAAGTTATCTCCTAGGCACATGATGAAGTCATCGTCCTCTAGGAAGGGTTTTGCTGTTTTCACTGCATGCGCTAGGCCAAGCGGCTCCTGTGGGATGTAGGTCACCTTGAACCCCCACTCTGAACCGTCCTTCACATATTCCTTGACGTAGACTCCGGTGTCGGGAGCGATGATCACACCGACATCTTTTATTCCAGCTTCAGCCACCTGATCGAGGACATAACCTAGAATCGGTCGGTTAGCAACGGGAATAAGCTGTTTCGCTAGGGTGAATGTTAAGGGGCGAAGTCTCGTCCCCCGACCACCGCTCAAAACAAGGGCCTTCACGAAAGATATTTGGCGGGCATCGAATTTAAAGTTAGTGTGCAATTAACTGGACGTACTGCTCATTTTCAATTCCGTTGGTAGATTGACAGACTACATGATTATAAGCGCCAGTATTAGAGCAAGACTAAATGCCGGGAATATTAGGGCTGAGGACACCTTCGCACTCTTAGAAGCTTCGTTGATAACATTGCATAGTCTCTCAATCTGTCTCTCTCCTATGACTCTGACCCTTGGAACCATTATTTGGCAGCATGAGGCTGATGAGGGCTTGAGTTTCATTACGGACTCTTTGGCTGCAATCTTGATATAGTTTATCAGTTTATCATGATCTATAGCTTCGCCTACAGGATGGTAGCCCCGTTTCGCCATTGTTACTGCGTTGACAATGTGCGTATCGGTTGTAAACACCTCCCCAATGTCAACGCCCACCTCTTTTAGGCTTGAAAGTATCTTTTCGCGTAAACCCGAGACCATGTTGTTCCCATCAATCGTGATGTACGCAGATACCTGTTCGCCAACCTTAACTGCTGTTACGACTATCCCCCCGGGTCCCATTCCATTTTCCACGCTGAAATCATTCGGCACGATCTTAGAAGAGCCTGCGTTGAAGGTTAACCGCTCCAATTTCACAGCCGCATCTAAAACATCAGTGATTGCGCCTTTCATGGGTTCTATCACATTTTCCGGGTTAAAGGCGCCCTGTATACTGTTATGGGCATCAATTGCCATGACAAAGGATAGGCCTCTTTTCCTCGCCTCTGTATTTATGAAGTCAACGAGTTGGGATGGTAGATCCTCCATTGTCTCGGGGGCTAGTGTTAAGCTCAGGATTGCACAGTTGCCAAATATCTGGCAGCAGGCAGTGACTCCGCCCCTCTTTATGCTAACGAAGGGTGTTGCATGATCGGACGCGTCATTAAAGCTCGCGTTTTTAAGAAAATATCTTATCACTTTAAGGTTCTGGGATCTTGATGCTAAATCGAACCCATGGCCTGAGATCCCATGGGGAACTGAAACTATGCATCGCCACGCCTTCTCAACAAACCTCTGGATTAGGCTCGGAAACGCGCTGCTCCCAATATTTTTGAATGGTCCAGGATGGATGTCACTTACTATGATTGCTGCTTTGATCTCGCCGCCAGAGCGGAATGTTATCGCCGAAAGTTTAACATCCCGCATCTCACTTGACGTCTCAAGAATTTCCTCTATAGGCTTCACCTGCCCCTCAGTCCAGTTAGCAATAAAGGCTCTAAACATTCTAATCGTGGGGATGCCTAGGCTCCTAAGTCCAACAGTATTCACTGTTCTGATGAAGAGTTTTGCCGCGGATAAGGAGGCGATTATTGAGACAATAATTGCATAAGCCTCGGATGAAGTGAGCTGCGAAGACTTTGTTATGAGTGGTGATAGGAATAGGAGTGGCTGAAGGGCGGCCGAGATGAAGTTCCTAGAGCTGCTGGAAGATGAAATTGAGTCCATTACGACAAGCCTAAGCGACAATGATGCATATAATCCGAGGCAGTAGACCTTAAAAGAAATGGCAGGTGATAAAAGATTAGCCAAAACAATGAAGATGAGGAATAGGAAGTTTGAAGCGAAAGATAGGAATAGGCGTCTTCGAAGGCTTAGAATATGCTTCTTGCCTAAAATCTTCCCGCTCAAATAGTCTGCAGACACTGTCAACAGTAGAATAAGCAAGCCGAGCTGAAGCCTTTCAAGAAATTCGATGGGTAAGTTCTCTAATGACCCTGTTAAGAGACCTATAAGCATGCATTCGGCTATAACAAGCCCGAGTACCTTACCTAGAGATGGCAGCGTGAATAAAGATGAGTAATGGCTTATAGCCTCATCAACGACCCCTTTTTTCAATGTCTCCACAACCTATTCCCAGAGCATAGATTGTTTAGTTGCAAAAAAATTTTGGGGTATTAATAGAATTATTTTTCATCTTTCATGCTTAACACATGACGTTTGCATCTGCCTTTTTAGTGCCAAAATTGAAAATGTCTATCTGTCAAGGGCGATGATAATGGCCTGTTAGGCTTAATTTTTCCATATAATGGAGAGAAAGGTTTATTTGTCAAATTGGAGATCTAATAACAGAAGATTCATGTCTATGGTTTCTCCTCCGCCTACTGTATTCCATATGCTTGAGCGTCATGTAGGGCGGAGGATACATGTTGTTCTAGATCAATCATTCGGGTATGAGGGGACGCTCGTCGCTGTGACTAGAGAACCTCCGGGAATCTGGCTTTCAGACGCTAAGGCAACAGTATTGCGATCAACGATCGCGCAGCCTATACCGCAGATAGTGAGCAGGGAGGATAGAAGCGAGGTTTTCATAAATCTGAATTCGGTGCACCGGATAGAAGTTCTGCACGAATGATGTTTCACCTTTTTTCTTTAGTCTGTGGTCCACTTTGAAATGAGGTTAATGGTCTCTTAGGTAGTTTAGGATGGCTAATGTCGAGATTAGCGCTTCCTCTGTCCTAACGGTTTCAGTTGCCTGTCTGGGGATGGTGTTGATGATGAAGTCGGCGAGATCTTCAAGTTTGATGCCCTCACGCATTATGATATTGTGAAGCCCCTCATTCGGGGATCCGAATGCTAAGAGAATATTTCGCGATTGGATCCATCTTCTAGACAATTCATCCGATACCCTTGCTATGGGGTCACCGTACTTGGATGTGGCTATAACGAGATCAAATTTCCTTTCTTTGAGCAATTGTCCAAGGCGAAAGTTGGAGATCGTAATTTTATATCCCCAGTAGACTTGGATCTCATCAGTGTTTACAATCCTCGCTATAAGCATCTTTCCAGCCTCAATAATCTTTACTGTTACACGTCTATTCGGTGTTAGGTGAACGTTTGGAACATAGGCGAGCTTTTCAACCCCTACATCTATATGCGATCCTTTTTCATCAGTTGAGACTACCACGCCATCTCTATACTCTCCAACATTTAATGCAGATGCGCGGCTTTGAAGTGGATGATGCGGCGTCCTAAGCGGGGGAAGGATGCCAGCGTACTTAAGCTCAGGTCTTATCTTGAATAAACGTTTCCTCAAATATTGCGGGGTCTCCATGAATGAGAGAATCAATCCAATTAATTCGGCATCACGTTTCTGTTCGTCGGCTCTAATGTCAGGATAAATTATCACTTCGTCTACGCGAAAGATTGCTGCTGCCCTACCTACAATTCCAATCCTGAAGGTTTTCTCTCGGAGATGAGGAATATCTGAGACAAGTGATGCGGGAATGGCTACTGAGAGCCTCTGCCCCCTTTTAATTGGCATGTTGTCATACATGAGCCTTTCCTCTTTTCTTAACTTTTTAATACTCTCCGAACGGGAAGATCTAAATTTAGTCGTTTCCCACGCTTTGGAATGATGATGGATATAGAAAATACGCGAATATTGGGATCGCATTTTCCTCCGAATTATACTGTGATTGATATGAAAGTACCATAATAAAAGGTTGGTCATGCGAAAAGATGAAAAGGTTCGAGAAGACTCTTAAGTTCAAATGAATTGGCTTGCTAATCTGAGGATCCCCTGTAAGGAAATTTGAGGGAAAAATCTTCAAATCAGAATGAGTTTAAACATATCCTCAAGTGAGTTCGTCGAGTTAAAAATATCAGTCCAAACAGTCACCTGCATCTTAACCCCCATGGGTTAATTCGCATCCTCAGTCCGAAACTTGGGAACCAAGGTCTGTTTAAGCAGTAGAATAAAAAACCTAGAGGGGGTAGGGAAAAATAAACGTGAAAATCTGTCTATTTTCCTAGATGAATCGGGTGGTGGGAAAATAAGTGGTCAATCCATTTAGATGGTGAATAACTTAAGCCTTCAGCAACCTATTTTTCCTCTTTCTTAATAGTGCTTATTCCTGCTACCCCATTAAACTCAAGCCATAATGTAAATCTATTATGACCGTTTCAAGATTGGTGGGGCCGGCCGGATTTGAACCGACGGCCTCTGCCCAGATACAAGGCCTTATTTCTGGCTTAAGCCTTGTATCCTACGGGTTTCTTCAAAGCTCCAGAACTTCTTCATCCCATTCTGGTCCGCAAACCCATTCATGCTTCTGGAGCCCTTAACGGCTGCTTTGTTCGCATCAGCTGTCGTCATACCTTTCCAGCAACCCGGCTGAAACAGCCGGATGTTACTAGACTACGGCCCCAGCAGCTAAATCTTTTCCAGAAGATGTGGATATATGCGTTACGCTTTCCTTTAATCTGCGAGCGAAAAGTTAATGAATGCCCTTGTCCAAGACTATCCGGGTTGCCGGCCATAGGGCGCGGGAACCACCCGATCCCATTCCGAACTCGGAAGTTAAACCGCGCTCCGTCTCCGGTGGTAGTGCAGTCTTCGGCTGCGCGAAGCCGGAGAAGCTGGCAACCCACTTCCTATCTATGCACATGTGCGTATCCAGACTGTCATGGGCCCCGGTTCACGATTAGCCCAACAATGATATGGGATCGCCTTAATTCTTGTCTTGTCATACCTCTCATGGACTTCTTCACTTCTCTTATAGAGAGAGTCTTCGAAACCCGTGAAATGGTGGATTAATGCTTCACCCTCAATGGTGACTATCCCATGGAGAAGATTCGGTGTCCACTTTGCTTCTAGGTGAGCATCCCTCGGCAATGTTAATTCCCAAACATCGTTTTCTCCATGATCTGTCTGCTCAACGCAATAAACTAGCGGACCGCGGATCAGTGCTACCCTTCCAAAGTTCTCGAATACGTGGGGATGACACATCATTCTTTCAATAGGCATGGGCAATGAGATCTTTATTGAGTCCCCGTTTTCCCATTCACGTTTGACCTGCATATAACGTCCAGATGCGGCCGCATCCACTAATATTTGCCCATTGACTGAGACCTCAGATCTTCTGCACCATCCAGGGATGCGAACGAATATAGAGAATTCCCTCTTCTTCTCCATTTCTATGATTATCTCTATATTTCCATCCCATGGGTAACTTGTTCTCTGGATTAGAGTAACTTTTTCTCCGTTAAGGTTAATGAATGCTCTGCTTTGAGCGTAGAGATGAACCCATATGCCCTCCGCGGATATGCTGTAGAAGTATCCTGGGAGTGATGCCATTAGTCTAGCTATATTTGGTGGGCAGCAGGCGCAGTCAAACCATTTCTGTCTTCTATGTTTCCCTCGGTCTGCTAGGGGGTTAACATAGAAATATTTTTTTCCATCAAGTGAAATCCCTGAAAGAACCCCATTGTAAAGTGCAAGTTCCATGATGTCAGCGAACCTCGCGTCTCCAGTTGCTAGTAGCATACGATAGTTCCACATCACATTCGCAATCGCGGCGCATGTTTCTGCATAAGCCCTCATATTAGGCAATTCGTAATCCTCGCCGATCGCTTCTCCCTCATGTCGGGATCCAACACCGCCCGTAATGTACATTTTCCTTTCGACCATATTGTGCCAGAGGCGTAAGAGCGCATCGAGTAATGTTCGATCACCAGTTTCCATGTAGACGTCGGTAGCTCCGCAGTTCAAGTATAATGATCGAACTGCATGCCCTACTATTTCGGATAGCTCTCTGAAGGGTTTGTGGTCAATGTGGTATGGTCGGCCACCCACGAGTCCTTTGCCTCTGCTGTCGATGAAAAATTTTGCTAGATCAAGATATCCTTGCTCTCCGGTTGTTCTATACAACTCAACCAAGGCCATTTCGATTTCTGGATGGCCACATGTTCCTTGACGCCTATCCGGACCGAATGTGTCTAGGATATGGTCTGCAAATCTGCGTGCTACCTTGAGAAGTTTAGTGTCTCCCATTGCACGATGTAATGCGATGCCCGCTTGGATAAGGTGTCCAGCGCAGTAGAGTTCATGCATGTCGCGAAGGTTCGTCCACCGTTCCTTCTTCTTCTCAAAGATGAAGTAGGTGTTAAGGTATCCATCCTGATCCTGCGCAGCCACAATCTCATTGACAACCCCCCCAGCAAGATTGAACAGTCTCTCATTAAATTCTTGTGCTAGCGAGAAGGCAACGGCTTCAACCCATTTGTAGGCGTCGGAGTCGATGAAGACGGGCCCCCTAAACTTGTCGGTTTTCTTTCCCGCAGCCCTTCTAAAGTTTGACAGGCACCCGCTTTCCTCAAGCATTTTATATTGCTCGGGGAGGGTTACCTCTATAAGTCTCTTTAACCTAGGAGCCCAAAAATTATCCTCTAAACGGACGTTCTCTATTGGAACCGGGTGTAACCTTGCAAATGGGCTCTTTGATGTATCAACTACGAATGTCAATTCCACATTCCTCCTACAAGTTCAAGGTGTCTGAATGGGAAGAGGGTCAGTACACAAAGACGAAAAGTCAATAATATTCCATAAGAGCTTTTTGTTCCCCTTCATTCCTGCTTGAAATCTTTCTCCAATCTTCCTTCCTGACATATCCGCCTATTTGCTCCTTTATCTTCTTAGCTGTACTCTTCCCAATCATTGGTAATCTCATAAGTTCTTCAAGATCAGCCCTTTTAAGATCCTCAATTGATTTAAACCCTGCATCATATAATATGCGCGCTCTAACCCGACCTACCCCCTCAAGCCTTGCAAGCGGAAGAAGCTCTCTCTTTACACCCTTCACAACCCTCTCCCTTAGACTTGAAAGATAAGCGAGGAAATCTTTATAGCCTAACAGACTGGCTAACTCATGTGATGCGTAGAGGAGCCACTCAGCCGTTGACACAAGTCTATATAGGTCTCCGGGTTCAACGCCAAATTTTTCTATCATCTCGTCTTCCGACATCTCCTCAATCCAGGACTTGAGTATCAGAGCTGTTTTTACTTCGCCAAGGAATTCCTCATAGGCTAACCTATCATCCCATTCTGCCGGCGGCTCGAACATGAATTCGTCACAATTCGTCTCAACATACATGCTTACCTGATCAAAATCTCTTCCAGTACATCTGAACTTCGGAAACATGTCAGGAGTATGGCTGACTAGGTGGAGAAATGTCATATCCGTGATTTTGGCTGGAATATTACGCAGACCATCCCGAATTATTATCGCCGATAAGGGGTCAATATATAGTTGCGATACTCTCCTCCCAAACTGTGTTGCTCTCAAGCTTGGTCCTTCTGCCTCAATCATGCCCTCCTGGTAGAGGAACTTCAATATCTTTGAGATCACGCCCCTCATCGCCCGAAGATCATATTGATGGGCGTAAAGGGTTCTCCCAAAGAATTCGAATACTCCATTCTCTGTGAAGGCAAACTCAGAAGCGATTGTGGATAGCACATGCGCTCTCAGAACCTTTTCAACGCCAAGCTTTGACCATATCCTCTCTGGCTTTGCAAGGACATAATTGCTGAACAGATAATCAAGTTCCTCCTCAGTCTTTGCTAGAAGTATAGATTCGCCTATCTTATCGTACTTTGGTCTCCCGGCTCTCCCCGCCATCTGCTTATATTCAAGCACCGTTATGGGATAATAGCCGTATCCCGGCTCATATCTGCGGTAGCTGCTGATGATCACCATCCTGGCTGGCAGGTTCACTCCAAAAGCAAGTGTCGGAGTCGCCGTCAGCACCTTGATTTTCCCATCACGAAAATAGTCCTCAACAATCTTCCTATGCTCTGAGCCTAGCCCAGCGTGATGAAACGCTACGCCATTTCTGACAAGATCGGCCAATGTCCTGCTTATTCTGGTTCTCTCCCCTGAGGCGCTTATCTTCTTGGAGATATTGTCGAGGGAGCGTTGGAGAGGTTTAGAGATTAAGCCCTTCATATGACCAGCAATTTTGGTAGCTAGGCTTACGGCGCTCTTTCTGCTGTCGGCGAAGATGAGTGTCTGACCTCCTCCCTCAACGCCATGCAACGCAAGATTGATCACAGGATTGCTGATCCTCCTCTTTATTTTTAATGAGTCCCCGTCAGAGAACTGGATTTCATCATTTATTAGGACGCCTTCCCTAAGGGTTACTGGCCTCCACTGGGTCATAATTGGAATGGCCCTAAGCCACTCTGCTATCTCCTCAGCGTTTCTGACGGTTGCACTTAAGGCTAAGACTTGAATATCAGGCTTGATTTGGAGCAGGCGGGCCAGAACAACTTCTAATGTGGGTCCCCTTTCACCGTCATTTAGGAGGTGAACCTCATCGGCCACTAATAGGGAAATATTGTCGATCCAATGTGCCCTATGCCTGAGCAGCGAGTCGCATTTCTCATTGGTAGTTACAATAATGTCGAATTTTTCAAGCCAAGGGTCGCTGCTGTCAAAGTCGCCTGTGCTTATCCCTACTCTTACTCTTCTTCCATTCGGCTTCCTGATCACCTCATACTTTCTGAATTCTTCATATTTCTCGTTTGCTAAGGCGCGTAGAGGGGTTAAGTAGAGAACCTTTCCATCTTTTTCGAGTATATGCTTTAATGCGCATAGCTCAGCGACCAGCGTTTTTCCGGAGGCTGTTGGACTTGCCAAAAGAATATTCTTTCCTTCTAACGCCCCCGCATTTACTGCCTCCTCTTGAGGAGGGAATAACTCAACGATTCCCGAATCAATTAATAATCTTTGAACCTGATCTGGTATCGCCAATTCCCTCAACAGCAAGACAAGACCCTTTTTTCAGTTTTTACGTCTTTTTCAGATAGCCCTCTCTCGGCTCATAAATTGTGCCCTCTCTTAGTAGCTGCCCGATCAGCCTCTCAGCCTCTGGGCGTTGAATGTCAAATTCCCTTTCGAGCTTGTCAATTAATTCTGTTTTCTGAACAATTCCCACATCTTTCTCCATTTCTACAAGGACGTTAAGTATTATGCGGAGCTTGTCCTGCATGCTCTTCGGCTTCCCAGTCATGATTATATCGATGTCGATTTTCTTGGATGATATGTCTATTCCTGATTCTTCAAGCGACCTCTTCATTATCGCTATCGCGTATTCAGCATCTTCAGGCAGAACCTCTCTCCTTAAAGCGGCTCTCGCCCTTGCCTCAGCAATTCGGACAAGTGACTCAAGCTGACGTGCAGTTATCGCTATCGGCGAACCTTCAGTCTCGCTTGCAGCACGCATTTCCATATAGAAATCCCTTATCCGCTCGAGCGCCTCGGGCGTCAATACTGGATTTATCCCTCTGGCATAAGCGATATATTTTCTAAGAAGGTCAGGAGGTATGGGAGGCGCAGTAGGAGGCGCCCCCTTCCTATGAAGCTCAAGAATGTGTTCACTCATCCGGAGGTCGCGTTCTTTCTCGGGAATATCCTTCAGCACAAATATGAGATCGAACCTTGATAGAATCGTTACAGGTAGAGAGATGTTTTCAGCGACTGTTCGATATGGGTCATACCTTCCAAGAGCCGGGTTCGCAGCGGCGAGAATCGCCGCCCTCGCGTTAAGTGTAGCAACGATCCCACCCTTCGCAACTGAAATCGTATGTTGCTCCATCGCCTCATGAATAGCTACTCTGTCATCTGGACGCATCTTGTCCATTTCATCTATGCATGCAATCCCTCTGTCCGCTAGTACGAGCGCGCCGGCCTCCAATGTCATTCCTCCGCTAGCCGTGGGGAGAACCGCAGCCGTTAACCCAGCTGCCGTGGTTCCTCTTCCGCTGGTATACAGGCCTCTGGGAGCTATCCGAGGCACGTACCTTAAAAGTTGTGATTTTGCCGTTCCAGGGTCTCCTATTAGGAGTATGTTCAGCTCACCTCTGATGCTGATGTCAGGTAAATGTTTAGGGACACCGCCGAATAGAAGATACATTATAGCCTCCTTTATATGCTCGTATCCGTAGACTGAAGGCGCTATAGATTGAATGATTCTTCTGTGGATCCATGGGTCCTTGGAAAGTTTTATGATTTCCTCCTCTTCTTCCGGGGTGATTACAAGAGATTCTGGCTCCTTACCCGCGGTATCAACGAAGTTTGCCTCCACAAAGAGGGAGAATGCTCTAAGTTTACCTGTTCTAGGGTAGGTCTTCGCTTCTGCTCGGACGATCCCAACGACGTAGACGCGGTCTCCGGGGCGGGCGGCATCTACCATATCCTTACCTATTAATTGGATGTCTAGGGAGCGGGGTGTCTGACCAGGAGGAAGATCTTCTGGGTATTCTTGGATTCTGATTTCCTGAGAGTCGATAAATTCTGATTCTTCTTGTATAAGCTCGAAGTTGTTGCCAGATGCTTTGCATGTTGGATTTAAACATTTATGCGGAAAAGTTATGAAGTTTCCAGTTTGGGGTACCTCTATCTTCTCGTCGCACCTCTTGCATTTGAAGATCCCATTAACTAGAAGCGGTCTTACACTTGTAGAACGGATTACGATACCCTCCAGCATAACGAGCTTACCAATATGCTCGGATCCCAGATTTCTTAGGGGCGTCGTGTATGGAAGATTCCTAATCCTAACCCTTATCTTTATACCTTTGATCTTCTCCGCATATTCACGATCCTCAATTAAGAGTTGATCATAGACCGCGTTGCTTGCATGCTCCAGGCTCTCATCAGGATACTGGATCAGGTTCTCTGCTAGCTCATTGTCGGCGATTAGTAGATCTTCAAAGTCTATTATGAGCGATGTAACCCCGCTCAGAGACATCTGTGCAATTCTATGCCGATACTTATCAGACTTTAGGAAGTTCTGAAACCTTTCCTGAGGGTTCTCGAGAACTAACTCTGTCATGACACTGGCCTCGCTTAGTTAACTAGAGAATCATAGATCTCCAATCGCTTATGATCTTTTCTAGCCTCTCATAAAGGTATAGCTCCTCAGGAGTCAAGTTTCTCAGCGCTTGGCTCTTCTGTCCAGGCGTCGAAGCCAATGAGACTATCTTCTTAAGCCTACAGTTAATAATATCTTTAGAGAGTTTTTGTGCGTTCTCGTACTCCCTCATCTTTTCGGGGCTAGATTTTGAAGAACGTTTCAATTCATCCACAAGACGGCGGATTCTTGGATAAAAATCTTCGGGTAGTTGGGATAGGTCAAGCGCCGGTTGGATCCGTTCTTTGTGGAGTATTTGGTAAAGCCTTGGAGCCGTCAAGGTTTCTTCCTTTAGCCTAACTATGCCTGTTTTCTCAAGCTCATCGGCTATCCAAAATTTAACTTCATACTCGATCCCTTCCTCGAAAGGTCCTAAAGAAAGCCCGGCTAAATCGATCTTTGGAGAGTTCCTTACCGCGATAACTTTTGTAAGCCTATTTTCGAAGAGGAAAATTGATCTCTCTATTCGAGAAACGGCCTCCTCATTATGCAAGATCGCATCCTCCCATACTATAAGATTATTTCTACTGCTAACCATTTGCTTACCGGAAAAATAAGGTGAGCGGAAGGTTTTGATAAAGCCTTTTTCTCGCCTCAAAATCTTGATAAACCTCTTTTTATCATTCATCGGAGGCCGCTTTGTCTGATCTTTTCTATATTTTACTGGGTTGACTCAAAAATTCTCTGGGAGGGGTTGGGCTTTGTAGAGTTCAATGTATATTGTTAAATCGGTATCTGCTTAAGATTGAAAAGTACACTTTAATAGATTGAAAGTATCATTCTTGTTGTTGGAGGATGCGAACCTACAATTTAAAATGGAAGAATCACATACGTGGAAAGTATAATTCTTGATATTTTCTGGATTATAGGGTGAACGCATCATGATTGCTGGAAGGAGTTATCACGTTCACAAGAAAGCAATAAGAGCGTTAGGTATTTCTGAGAGCTTTACGAAAGGCTTAAGCGAAAAGTCTGTTCTGGCCGGTGTTGTAATGAGGTCAGATATGGTTATAGATGGGTTTGTCTTCTCGACAGCAACGGTTGGTGGAATGGATGCCACGCAAAAGATCATAGAGATGTATGAGAGCTTAGGTAGGGCTGATCTAAATGTTGTGCTTTTAAATGGCTGCGTCATAAGCTGGTATAATGTAGTTGACCTGCATGAGGTTGCGGAGAAGACCCAGCTCCCCTTAATATGTGTGACCTATGAGGAGTCTGAAGGTCTAGAAAAATACTTCATGAAGTTTTTTCCAGAAGATTGGAGGATTCGAGTCGAAACATATCGTAAAAATAGGGCGAGGACTCCTCTCGAACTAAGGACCGGGCATACAGTATTTGTAAGATTCATTAACATAGATGAGCAAGAAGCTAGGGTGACGCTTGACAAATTCACAGTTCACGGATCAATTCCAGAGCCCTTGAGAGTTGCTCGACTGGCTGCAAGGTCGGTGTCAAGGGTCTTTGATCGCGAATTACATTAACTAGCAGGAATCGCTTCCTTGTAACTCAAAAATATATGATGCATTTTCAGCCGACAATCTCAACGTAGGTTCCAAGGACTTGCCCTGGAAGACCCCTTCTAAAGCGGGCTCTTACAACCCCATTCTTGCCATGAGTGGCTAATATCTTCCCAATACACCTCTTCGGAGCTAGAGGCCAAGCAACCTTCCTACCTATTAGCTTTGCCGCCTCCTCTCTTGTGTCAATGTTCGGAAAGCGTAGCAGACACTCCTTTGGTTTCTGGGTTTTTGGGCCCTTCCTATATGCAAGGACAACCCCTTTAATAGCTTCACTCATATCTCTTCACCGAGCTTCCGATGTTATGGAGGCAGACGTTGAATTCAAATGTATGCAGCTATTTTTACTAAGAAAAGAAATTACTGAAAGATTGGCATTTATATACTTCACGGTCTTAGCATTTCTATGATGTTGAACGAGTGATATGCATGTCTACGCTCCTAGGAAAAAAGAGAGAAGAACTGCTGGAACTTATAGACGATCTGCGCGACTGTCTAAACGAGGGAATGCCGGTGATCGTGGAGGGAGAGAATGATGTGGAAACACTTAAGTCATTAGGTGTAAACGGAGACATTATAGCGGCGAAAGCGTACGGAAAAAACTTTCATGGAATACTGGAAGAGATCGAATCTAGGAAGAAAAGTGAAGTCATCCTGCTGATGGACTTTGATAGACGTGGTAGACAGATGACAAAGAAACTGCAAGGCGATCTTGAAAGGATGAGGATAAAACCTAACCTGAGAATCTGGAGAGAATTGGTTAGGCTTGCTGGGAAGGACCTTAAGGATGTTGAGGGGCTTCTAACATACATGAGAACTCTTGAAAGGAAAATAGGTAAGAATATATGATTGAGATTATAGAAACTTATAGACAATGCTGTTAGGAAAGATTTAGAAGCTAGGTTTTAATTGAAAGGAAAGGTGTGAAAATTGACGGCTCAGCCTTTTACAGTTAAGTATGTTATCCGAGCGAGATTCGAAGTTGAAGGGGTAGTTGAAAAACCTGACGTGATCGGCGCGGTATTTGGACAGACAGAAGGTCTTTTTGGAACAGAACTCGACCTTAAAGAGCTGCAGAAATCTGGAAGAATAGGTAGGATCGAGATAAACTTGACGTCACAGAAGGATAGGACAACCGGTACAATAATGATACCTTCAAGCCTAGATAGGGTTTCAACAGCGATTATTGCGGCTAGTGTGGAAAGTATAGAGAGGATCGGTCCATGCTCTGCGGTTGTTAAACTTGAAAAGATTGAGGATGTGAGAGAGACAAAAAGGAAGGCGATAATTGAGAGGGCGAAAGAGATTCTGCAGAATTGGAACCGTGAGATGCGGCCTGAAACAGAGGAGATATTTAGGGAAGTTTCTGACATTCTGAAAGTTTCGAAAGCTCAACAGTACGGTCCGGAAAAGCTGACGGCAGGCCCGGCTGTCGATTCTTCAAAAGAAATTATTATTGTTGAGGGAAGGGCGGATGTGATAAATCTTTTGAAGACGGGGATCGAGAATGTCATAGCGCTTGAAGGTGTGAAGGTTCCGGAAACAATTATAAAACTAACAAAGGAGAAAGAGGCAACAGCTTTTCTGGACGGCGATAGAGGCGGCGACTTAATCCTGAAAGAGCTACTACAGGTAACAAATATAAAGTATGTTGCAAGAGCACCTCCTGGAAAGGAGGTTGAGGATCTCACATCAAAGGAGATCGAAGAAGCTCTTAAAAGCAGGATTCCAGTCGAAGAGCTCGTAGAGAAAAAGAGGAAGAGAAAGAGGGTTCTCGTTCCACGCGAGATTGTGGATACCGTGAACAAGTTGGAGGGTACACTTGAAGCCATTCTGTTGAATGATGAGTTAAAAGAAATCGCCCGCCTTCCAGTCAGTGAGCTTGCTGAGAGATTAAAGGAATTTGAAGGCGTGAATACCGTGGTCTTTGATGGTGTAACAACTCAGAGGCTTGTTGACCTTGCAAGCGAAAAGAACATTAAGTTTCTAGTTTCAGCCCGTATATCGGATGTCATTAAGCATCCTCTCGGTGTGCATTTACTGACATTCGATGATGTGGCAGGCTAGCCTAGGAAATCCGCCAAAGTTTTCGGTTTTCTTGTTGAATGCTTGGGGAGTATGTCCTCCTCCCTGACCCCGAACATGGATAGGATCCGCAGGGCCGCTGGGATCACTTGGTTAGCAATATAATATTCTACGTCGACCTCATCAAGGCTTGCCAGAATATGCGGCTTAGCTCTTTCATACAGTTTTCCAGAACCTTGAACAATAACATAGCCGATCTTATCCCCAACCGAAAGAGACCAGCCTTCCTTCTCCAATAATCTTGCAGCCTCAACATGTGGAGCGTTAACCTCGTACTCATCAAGGGGCTTCGTAAGGGTCTTCCAGATCACTAGATCAGATAATGGGATTTTTCGCTGTCTAAGTTTATTGATATACTCTTGAACGAACTCAACAGCCCTTCTTTCCGATCTCTCCCTTAATATAATGCGTAGCACATTTTCCTGAGTGTCTTTCGCAACATTCGCCCAGTCTCCTCTTACAACCTCTAAACCGACAATGTCTAGACTCCCGTCCTCAAGAAGGCCGCAGTAACGCTTCTTTGCTTCGGTGAAGAAAATGCGGGTATAAAATTTATCTGGCTTGATCTCTAAGCCTGTGGTCTCTCTAATTATTCTACAAAGTCTGTCAACTTTTTCAGGGTCATTCATCACAAAGATGCTGTCTGTATCGCTATATATTACGTTAAGGCCTAGCTCTTCTGCTATTTTGATGCTGGTCGCTATCGTTTCTCGACCCCAGGCAGTTGTGGCTTCGGCGACAGGTTTTATAAACCACCTGGCCCCGATCCAACCTGCGTATCCATATGCTGCGTTCGTAATAACCTTGACCGCCTTCTCTCTGGCGCTTAGAAGCCGATACTCTGGACTTTCAGGCGACAAATCCTTTAACTTTCTCTTTACATTCTCTCTTACTGAAATCAGTCCTGATAATACCCTCTTATACAAGCCGGGCGGTCTCTTGCGGAACATATGCTTAACTTCAGGGGCTACATAAACCTCGGAGGAATCAAAATGGCATGTGAGAGGAACATAAGTGTCTGGTGATATATTCTTCTCTATCATGATTGTCGGATACATAGATTTGAAGTCGAGAACCACTATATTCTCATGTATGCCGGGTTTTGGTGCAAGTACCATGCCGCCAGCATACGGTACGTATGGTCTTTCAGTTCTTGCCGGTATAAGTTCACCCATCTTAAAAGATTCCCTAATGATATACCATTCTATTCTGAAGCCTACTGCAGCCTTTCCAATCTGATCTAAGGGTATCCCGACAAGCTTTGACAGTTCTAATGAATATTCGAACAGTTTTTCAAATATGCCCAGTAAGCATTCGGCCGCTTCAGAGGAGAATTGTAGCAAATCCCTTTTTCTCGAGGGGTTGTCCCAGTACACTGAAAATTCCGCTTCTTCAATAACCGTCCACTCGCTCATCCTTTTTACACCTAGAAAGTCTGCCATGCTCTCAAGGGTCTTAAGTTTTAGTTCAGGAAACTCGTCAAAAAAATCGTGTGTATCCATTCCGATTCTGCCAGTTATTGAGATGTGGCCATAAACGCTTAGATGCGGCAGCCCACCAGCTCTGTCAATAATGAACTTTATCCCCAGCGCATCTGCTCTGTTCTGCAGGTATTGCCAATGACGCCGATTACTCTCATATCCGATAATGATGTCCGGATCAAAATTCTTGATAAAATTTATGAAGTCCATTAGTATCTCAGCGTCGTTATGATCGCGTGCAGTAAACTGTTTCCTCTCGCCTGTGTTGGTAGATGCAGCGATAACTACTACAGGATCTCTTTGCGGTTTAGGCGTCCCCTTTGGGCAATAATAAATTGGGAAGAAGCTTAGCACCCTGAGGTGTGGGATGTCTTCTCTTTCCATAGGCTTCGGTGTTGACTTTGCAATGTATACTTTTTCAGCTTGGACTTTTATGAGCCTCTCTTCTTCGGCCTCAACTTGAAGCCAGCTGCATGGTCTTATATCATTGTCTATGAGGTATCGCATCGAATAACGAATATCATCTTCTAAGCATTTTTCCACACCGTCAATCTTTGAAAGTTGAATCGCATACTTGGAAACTACGTCTGGATCTTGACAGTAAACCTTTATGGCGTTAACAGGTTGTCCAAATAGGCGGCGTGAAACTATCTCTATGCCTGAAATGAATGGAAAATCATCACTTAATTTTTGTACTCTTTCAAGAATCTCCTGAGGTTCTCTATTCTGCTCTATGACCAAATAAAAATAAGCGGAAAAATTTCTATCTATTACCAGAACCCGTTTTCCTTCCTCATCTATTCCCCACAACCAAATCTCTGCCTTTCTAGAATCCTTATCCACCTCATAATTTATGTCTAGTAGCCAAAAACTGACTCTTTCCATTTTATAAGACGCCTTCCCATCCACTGTATACAATAAATGGAATAATGTTAAAAGAAGATTTCGGATGTTTTTATTTATGTCATCAAGATACAATTCAATCGGGATTTTCTAACACCAGGATGGAAAAGTCATGAATGTCGGCATAATAGGCGCCGGAGTAATAGGAAGCGCCATAGCGAAAGCGTTAATCGCAAGCAGCTTTGTTGAGGTGGTCATCGTCTCCGACAAGCTTGCTGCAAGATTAAGTGATTTGGAGAAGATTGGAGCAAAAGTTTCAATGGACAATAAACTGGTTGCAAAGAGATCTGACGCCATTATAATAAGCGTGAAGCCTAATAATGTAGGAGAGGTTCTAGAAGAGGTTCGGAATGAGGCGGGAGAGAAACTTATTATATCTGTTGCTGCAGGTGTTAGGCTTAAATTTCTAAAGAAAATTGTTCCTGAGGGAAGATTTATAAGGGCTATGCCTAATATCGGGGTCACGATGCGCCAGTCCTTTACGGCGTATTGTGTAGATGAGGATGTAGGGCCTAGAGAAAGGGAGATTGCCGAAAAAATACTCAGCGTTTTCGGTAGAGTTGTACAGGTAGAAGAACGCTACATGGACGTGGTGACAGCTCTTAGCGGCTGTTCTCCCGCATATTTATCGATGATAGTCGACGCTATGGTCGATGCGGCTGAACAGTTTGGGCTATCTAGAGATCTAGCGCTTAACTCCCTCGCACAAACCATGATAGGAACAGGGATGCTTATTCTGGAAGGAGGTAAGAGTCCATCAGAGATAATAAGCATGGTGGCAACGCCGGGAGGCGTAACAGAAGAGGGTCTTAATGTATTGAAAAGATATCCGGTAAAAGAGGCTCTTGCTAAAACAATTGAGGTGGGAGTTAGAAAGGCCCAAGCATTATCTCTCAGCCTAGGTGAGTAGTTAATCTACGCTTTATCGCTCTTGGCTAGGTCGCGAAGCCTCTCAACCCCTTTTATTTCTCTAATATACCTCGCTACGCTCCTTGGCAGGAGGTCTTCCCATCCCCAGTCATTTAGCATTCTCTGCCTTATCTCCGTCGCTGAACATAACTCTCTCTGGAAGAACGGGATGGGCTTTGTTATGAACCCGGCTTCAATAAATAGTCTTCTGGTTAAAGGCTCATTTGAATACACTACATCAAATTTTGGGACAAGTGAGCATACGTGGGAGACCCATATGCTATGTATTTTCAAGTCCATGACAGGTATTATATAGTATCTTGACGGATCAACTCCAGCCTCGTTGAGGGCTAGTCTAATCATAAAGATTCTTTCTCCAGATGTGAACGGGTTCCTTAAAGTGTGACTTTGCAAAGCGCTTCCAACCATTATAATAACCTCGGACGCCTCTCCAAGTATGTGTTTGACCGCCTCCAGATGGCCAAGATGAAAGGGTTGAAAACGTCCAGGATAGAGGCCCCTTTCAAAGTTCTTATTGCCTTCCGAAGGAAAGTGCAATTTTTTCGGCTTCCCCTCTTATTTTAGCTAAAACAAAGAGTGCATCTAGAATTTATCTATTTTCTGTTGTTTGTCGGCTTATGTTGATTCCTGCCTCGGCCCAAATCCTGCATGTTCCCTCAATGCTGACCATGCATGCGCCCATTGGATTTTGAGGGGTGCAAGATTTCATGAATAGCGGGCATTCGATTGGCTTTATTCTTCCGACTATTACAAGGTTGCATTTGCATCCTGGTCTGAGATCCGCTCCCTCTTCTATTTTCATCCCGTATTTGATGTGAGCATCAAAGTTCTCATATTCCCCTTTTAGAGAGAATTTTGATGATGGTATGACACCTAGGCCACGCCACTTGCCATTTTCGATATTGAAAACCTTCCGCATAACATTTTGGGCCTTAATATTCCCTTCATATCTTACTGCCCTTGTATATTCGTTTTCAAGTCTGCTTTCCCCCTCAGACAATTGTCTAAGGATCATGAAAATCGCGATGAGTATGTCTGTGGGCTCAAACCCTGCTATAACGGTTGGGATCCCGTATTGCTCAGGGAAGATTTGATATGGTTTTAAGCCTATCACTGTACTCACGTGACCTGGAGCTATAAATCCGTTAAGCATGAGATCCTTTGTCTCGGCTAACAGCTTCATAGCGGGCGGTATGAGACGATGCGATATTAGGAAGGAAAAATTTTTCGGAGGTTTGCCTAAAATCTCTACTGCGGTGGACGGCGCTGTAGTCTCAAATCCGACGGCTAAAAAAACGAATTGCTTATCGGGGTCTTTCTTAGCTATTTTAATAGCGTCGGAGAGACTGTAAACGACTCTGACTTCTGCCCCCCTCGCCTTCGCATCTAAGAGCGACAATTCAGATCCTGGGACCCTGACGACGTCACCGAAGGTTAATATCCCCACGCCTTCTAGTGATATTTTGATGGCTTCATCGATCTCGGATGATGGAACAATGCAAACTGGGCATCCCGGGCCTGCTATAACTTCAACTGTCGGAGGTAAGAGTGCGCGTAGCCCAAAATGTGTGATGACCCATTCATGAGTGCCGCATACATGGCAGATTTTTATTATTTCATCTTTAGGTGCAAGCTCACGGAGTCTTTCAGATAACTGTCTTACAAATGAGGGGTCTCTATACCCGAATGTCAGGGTCATAATGATTCATTGGTGAATCTCTGTATTTATCTTATTACATCTTTTAATCATCGTTGTTTTTTGGCTTATCATTAGATGAGGCGTTAGTGTGGACGTCTATCTGACTGTTTTATTCTTAATTTGCTTTTCGATGCATGATTTTGTATTTTTATTCTTGAATAGGATTAAATTTATACTGTAATTCTCCTTCAGGTAAAAATTAAATCTTTAATTCGAAGAAAAACTTTTTTTGTCCCTTCGCTTCCTTCATAAAGATTTATTTGGATGTCCTGTAAGAATCAAGACCCCTATAAGGTGTCATGTATGTCGAGAAAGAAGCCTTCACTGGATGAGGAAGAGGAAGAGTGGGAAGAAGAGGAACCTGAAGAAGAATGGGAGGAAGAGTGGGAAGAAGAGGAAGAGTGGGAAGAAGAAGAGGAAGAGTGGTGAATCCACCCTCATCCGCAGAATAAATGGAGAACCGTAGATACCCACTCCTTTTCCCCTTTTTATTTGAAAGAATATTCTCAACTTCTCTTTATCTTGTTCCACTATTAGTGCTGCGGTTCAATATTTCTTTCCAAAGTCTTAAAGTTTCCTTTGCCTCTTTTTCGTCAAGGACTTGGATCGCATATCCCGCATGGACTAACACATAGTCGCCGACTTTTGTATCGACAAGCATGATGTTTGCTTCCTTGGTCACGCCGCCTCCGAAATCGACGATGGCGATGTGGTTTTTAATGGAGACAACTTTAGCGGGGATTGCTAAACACATGCTAACCGAGCATGTAATGGAGGATGGGGGATAATTATGTTTCGTTTTTAGCTGCTAATATGGCTTGTCCAGCGGATAAACCGCCATCGCCGGGTGGTACGCATTGGTGAGTTAAAAATTTTAGACCAGCTTTCTTGATGATTCTACGCATTATTGAGGTGATGATTTGATTGTATGCTACACCCCCTGTGAAGCCTATATGCTCTATATCTTCCTGGAATGCTTTCTCTATGGCTATGGAGGCTAACCCCTCGGCTAGGTATGCATGTGCTAAGTACGCTAGATCGGCTCTATGGAATTTTTCCCTATTCTCAAAAATCTCACTGACTATGAATGTGGTGTTCAGTATACCGTTCTCGATTCTAGGCTTGACCTTGAACGGCAACTTACCATCGACCGCTATGGACTCAAGTTTCATGGCTGGTTCTCCTTCATATGTGCGTTCGAAGCAGACGCCTAAAATCGCCGAGATGGCATCCAAGACTCTTCCACAGCTAGAAGTTTTAAGATTATCTTTCTTATGCTCAAGTTGATGAAGAAGAACGTATACTTCCTCTCTTCCATGAGGAAAATATTTCTCATTACTTAATAACCATTCTTCGATATTGACTTGCCCATACAATATGTTAGCAGCCATTCTGAGGGGATAACGGGTTGCCAAATCGGCCCCGACGAAAGGTTGTTCCTGAAGATGCGAAAGCCTTTTGAAGTTTCTAGAGTCACGCTCACATAGAAGTATTTCTCCACCCCACGCACCGCCGTCAAGACCATATCCATACCCGTCGCAGCATATTCCAATAATCTGGTCCACCCCATGCTCAGCCATAAGTCCAGCGATATGTGCTTGATGATGTTGCACTTCAATGAGATCCCATCCATATCTATGCGTGAGATCCCGCGCAAGTTGAGTGGTAATGAATCTCGGGTGCATATCACATGCAACTGCGCCTACCTTCGCATTCGTTAAGTGTATCATGTGATGAACTGTTCTTTCAAGAAAATCTCGGGTCTCAACATTTTCGACATCGCCTATATGCGGTGATAAGAATGCTTTATCGTCGAGGATTATGCATATAGTGTTATTCAATTCTCC
Source organism: Candidatus Bathyarchaeota archaeon (assembly GCA_025059045.1). Taxonomy (NCBI): domain Archaea; kingdom Thermoproteati; phylum Candidatus Bathyarchaeota; species Candidatus Bathyarchaeota archaeon. The sequence continues at coordinate 24,886 of JANXEA010000013.1, forward strand.
TCCTAGCCCGACAGCACATTTTTCCGCCTTAAACCTAAGAAAAATTGGTGCAGGTGCATATCCGCGTGATCGTCTTATATGTACTGGCATACATTCGTGGACCCTCACTACTGAGTCGTCGCATCTCTGGGCTATCTGGCGGTTGTGAATAAGAAAATAGTCGGCAGTCTCTCTCAGTTTTCTAATAGCCTCTCTCTCATCTACTATTATTGGCTCGTTAGGCGGGTTCGCGCTTGTCATGACGAATGCAGGGTCTGCTACTTGGCTGAATAGTATGAAATGTAGTCCAGTGTAGGGTAGCATAACGCCTATATTATGAAGGCCTGGAGCGACCAGATCGGACAGGAAGTAGTGTCTGCTCTTCCTTAAGAGGACTATAGGCCTCGCGTAGGATGTCAGTAGCTTAGATTCCATTGGACTTATAATGGCAAAGGTCCGTGCGGTTTTAAGGTTTGGAGCCATAACAGCAAATGGTTTCTGTCGACGGTGCTTTACCCTTCTCAGCCTTGCAAGCGGCTCATCTAGGACTGTTGAAGCAGCGAGGTGGAATCCGCCAAGTCCTTTCACTGCAACCAGATATCCTTCAGAAATCAGTTTTCCCGCCTCTGCTATTGGATCCTTGAGGTAAAGTTTTTGCCCATCATTTGTGGTGAGGTAAGCTTCGGGACCGCATTTAGGGCAGGCTACCGTTTGCGCGTGAAAGCGTCTGTCAAGGATGTCCTGGTACTCTGTGTAGCAGAGAGCACACATTGGGAAATCGCGCATTGTGGTGTTTTCCCTGTCGTAGGGGAGTTTTTCTATTATTGTATATCTTGGCCCACAGTTTACGCATGTTATGAAGAAGTAATTGAATCTGTGGTTGTCAGGCGATTTAAGCTCTTTTAGGCATTCGCTGCATATCGCTATATCAGGTGGTATAATTGATCCTGAATTCTCCACTATTTTTGTGCTTTGTTTGATTCTAAATCTTTTGTTCTTTTCTCTCCCCTCAAGTTTTCTCTTCTCTATCTTATGAATCTGGGCGATAGGCGGCTTCTTCTCTATTACATCCTTAAGGAACTTGTTGATACTCTCCTCTCTGCCTTCTAGAAGTATCTCTACCATAGCATCTCCTCTGTTTCTCACATATCCCGTTAGGCCATGTTTGATTGCGATCCTGTAGACGAAAGGGCGGAAGCCCACTCCTTGAACTATTCCGCTAATTATAACTTTTAGACGCAAATTTCGGCATCCCTTTCCTCTGCAGAGACGATCTGTATCCTCATTAGCGTTATCAGAATAAAAGGATGCGTCATATCTATACATGGTGAAAAACTGCGACCTTTAATTCTATGTTCGTTAAGATGGGAGAAGATTATGGAAGAAAATGAGTTAATCTAGCATACAGTGATCTTACCATATGCTAGTTCCATACAAAACTTGTCTATGTTATCCAACTCATATTCCACTATCTCCTCTGCCTTCTTCTTTATATCATTGAAGATGGCATTTGGCTCTGGGATCAATTGGATTGCTGTTAGTGTTGGCTGGTCGATGGGTCTGCCTATTTTGCTTACCATCCAGACATACACTTCCCTCGTTTCGGGGATTTGCTGGTTTATTTCATTGGCAATCTTGTGGGTCAATAGATTGTATATTTTCCCAACGTGGCTCACAGGGTTCTTTCCAGCAGCGGCTTCTGAGCATTGGGGTCTATTAAGCGATATCACGCCATTCACGCGGTTCCCTCTGCCGACCTGTCCAGAGTCCGCGCCGTCTGCGCTTGTGCCGAGAACAGTTAGATAAACGCCGTCTACACCCCTGCCCGGAGCGTCAAGAGTGTTCAATTGAACAGTGATCTTGTCAAAATCGTTGTTCTCCTTGGCGAACCTGATTATCTCTTCTAAAACTTCGTCCTTCCTTCTAAAATAATGTTTTTCACTTTCCACTAGGTGATCGACGAATGCTATAGATATTGTCAGTTCGAGTTCGTTTCCCTTTCTGAGACCCATGACTTTAATGTCTTCTCCAGTTTCAGGGAACATCTTCTTAAATTCGGCGGAATTCAGGTACTTCTCCATCGACAGGACAGCTTTTTCAGTTCTGGTTAGCGGTGCCCAGCCGACGGCGGCCGAGGTGTCATTCGCCTCTAAAACTTTGCCGCCTCTCCGGAAAATGTCTGTCAGGGCTGAGGATCCTGGCTGTATTTCAATCTGGTACTTGACGTGTTTGTCTGGGTCTACGAACCTCATATTCTTCTTGAACCACTCTTTAGCGGTGTTTATCGCGATCTCGTCGACCTGTACATCGACGCTGCCTATCTTGTATGTCGCCCTATCTCCGAAGATGAGCTTCATCGGTTTCTTAACTATTCCTCCGCCGAATCTTGTTTCCACTTCGCCAGCCGCAAGAAGCGATTTGTCAATGTTATGGTGGAGTATTGTGCCCGTCTTTTCTATGTATTCTTTGCTTAGGTTTACAGAAACCTCATTCATTATCGAGTCGCATATCGTGTCTGGGTGCCCAATCCCCTTTCTTTCGACGACCTCGATCATCTGATCCTCCAGCGGAACCTGACTTAAGGGTGCGACAATTATGTTTCTCATGTATTTTCGCCTTCCCTTCTGATAGCCGCTCAATAAATATATAATTTACGGTATAGTCTGAGGGGTAAAGATGCATTATTTTGCATAATTCTCTGTTAACCATGCTGCCTTAGCAGAATATATGCTTAAAAACATGCTAACTAATAGTAATATTCGCTGTTAATAACTGGAGGTTATGATCTTTGCTACTTACGGGCTCAACCTTAAAGAAGCTCAGGATGGAGGCGGGTTTGACGCAGGGGGAACTTGCGAAGATGGTAGGTGTGTCGCAGGCTCACATAGCGAAGATTGAAGGAGGAAAAGTTGATCCGCGCTTATCGACTGTTAACAAGATAATCCAAATTTTGGTTGCTAAGCAGGGGAGAAAATGTAGTGATATAATGACCAACGGCGTCATCGTGACGGGTCCAAAGGAGAAGATTAGTAAGGTGTGTGAGACTATGATAAAGCATGGTATATCGCAATTGCCTGTGATAGAGGATGGAAGAGTAGTGGGTATGATTACGGAAGAGAGTATCGTGAGGAACTTGAACCCTCATATTGCGGATGAGCCTGTTGAGAAAATAATGGAGCCTCCGCTTCCATGCGTATCCGAGGATGACGATATAAGTACAGTCAGAGGTTTATTGGTTAAGTGTCCAGGTGTGCTTGTGACGAGGAAAGGTAAGTTAACGGGGATTATAACGCGTTCTGATCTTTTGAAGGTGATCTTGAATCTGGTTTATTGAATGGTCATTATTATTTCCAGCAATATCTTGGGTGAGTATGGTTACGTTAAAGAGACTTTGAAGTTTTCTTTGACCACGTTTAGGACCACATTCGTAACGGTTCTTTTGACATGAGGAATGGATATTAGGTTCTTAACGAACGAGTTTAATCTGTTCCTGTCTTTAAATCGTGCTATAACAGCAATGTCGAAGTCTCCGGTAATGTCGTACACGCAGATTACATTCTCGTTTTTTGCAATTTCCTCCTCCACTTCCGTGAGGTGAGCTCCCTCAGCCTGTACCAAAATGATTGCCGTGAGGGTTAAGCCTAGCTTATATGGGTCAACAACCGCTGTATACGTCTTGATTATACCCTTTCTTTCTAGATTCTTAATACGATTGTAGGCTGTTCCAACTGATATGCCGATTTTTTTGGCGAGGTTGTGAAAGCTGATTCTGGAATCTTCCTGAAGCATTTTAAGAATCTTTAGGTCGATTTCATCAATTTTTTCTACTGATTCTTCATCGTTCATGAAGCTCAATCTGGTAATTGATCCTCCGTTCAAATTTCGCTATAAATGAACAATATTCAATTTTTTCTAGTAATATTTAAGATTTGTTTTTCAAATGGGAAAGATTTATATGTGACTTAGTCATCCACACTTCATTTTGTTGAACAATCTCAAGGTGTGATCGTTGGAGACGGATCCTCTCAAAAAGGCTGTAGAAACATTGAAAAAGAACAAGATTAGATGGGTCCACTGCGCTTTTGTAGACATCAGAGGTCTGATGCAGGACATGGTTGTTCCGGCAAGGGAGTTCATCGAAGGGTCAGCATTCACTTCAGGTTTAGGTTTCGACGGCTCATCGGTTAGGGGATTCAAGTCGATAGACGAATCTGACATGAAGTATATGCCGGATCTAGGAACGTTGGCGATAATACCTTGGACCAACAATGAAAGTCAAAGAAGCGCTATCGTCTTAGGCGATGTCTACGAGGCTTTCGGCGGCGGGCCATCTGAGGTTTGTCCACGAGGTTATGTGGCGAAAAGAGCAGTCAAAAACGCTGAGGATATGGGTTATGTGGCGAATGTAGCACCTGAACTAGAGTTCTTCTTGTTCTCATCTATAGATCCCACTAAGCTTGTGTGGGATCTTTGGGTAAGCCCAAAAGGGGGCGATGGCGACTCTTGGGGTGCACCGAGGGTTGTGCCTGAATCGCCTGAGATAAAGCCTGGAAACTTTGTTCTTAGGCCGAAAGAGGCTTATTATAGACCGCCTCCCGAGGACACAACGATAGAGTACCGGAACGAGGTCTCCTCAGTCCTAGAAGATTATTTTGGTTTTAAGATTGAGAAGCATCACCATGAGGTGGCAACGGCTGGGCAGATAGAAATAGCCTTCAAATTCGGCGCTCTGGTGGAAACGGCTGACCGAACTATCTATTATAAGTTTGTCGCGAAGAATGTGGCTAAGAAGCATGGGCTAATCGCCACTTTCATGCCGAAACCTGTCTACTTGGATAATGCCAGTGGGATGCATACCCACCTCTCTTTATGGCGGGATGAAAGAAATGTGATGTATGATGAGAGCGATGAGTATGCGGAGATCAGCCAGACTGGGCGATACTTTATAGGAGGTCTTCTGGACCATGCCAGAGCCTTGACAGCTGTCTGCTGCTCCACTGTTAACTCTTACAAGCGATTGGTGCCTGGTTTTGAAGCGCCTATCTATATAATGTGGTCTCGTCGAAACAGGTCTGCATTGGTTAGGATCCCCGTTTATCATAGGGGATCTAAATACGCTGATCAAAAGAGAGTTGAATATCGTGGTGTAGATCCCTCCTGTAATCCATATTTGGCTTTCGCATGCCTGTTGATGGCTGGTCTTGACGGCGTTAAGAAGAAGATGGATCCAGGGGATCCGGTGGATGAAGATGTGTATAAGATGGCTCCAGAGAGGCGGAGGGCTTTAGAGATAAGAGAGTTGCCAACAACTTTACGTGAAGCCTTGGATGAGATGAAGAGTGACGAAGTAATACACCGAACGCTTGGAAGCCATATCTTCGATGCATTCATTGAGTATAAGACGAATGACTGGAATCAATACTGCCTTTACGTAACACCTTGGGAGATTATGAAATATCTTGATTATTAAGTTGAGAGGTGAGGGAAAGTAAAATGAGAGCGTATATCTTCATAAAAACAAAACCAGGTACATCTGAAGAGGTTGTGAAGAGGATAAAGCGTAATGTGAAGGAGGTTGTGCAGGCGGACTCGATCTATGGGAGATTCGATGCTATAGTGATTGTGGAGACGCCGAATCTTGAGGACATAAACGAGATCCTCTATAAGGTTATCGAGAGAGACCCAAACATAATCCATACAGAGACGTCTCTTGCACTTTCGAGCTGACAAGAATGTAGGGAGATTGTGTATGGCGTCTGCTAAGGATTTGCGTAAGAAGGCTTTGCGGGCTTTTGTGATGGTTACGGTGAAGCCGGGCACTTCGGAAGAGATTGTGAGATCTCGAAGGATAAGAGGTGTCAAGATGGCTAACTCTGTGCTTGGAAGGTTCGACGCTGTCTTGGTAGTTGAAGCGGACAGCTTGGAAGACCTGAGAAGAATTATTTATGAGATGATTGAGCAGCACCCCAATGTTGTTCATACCGAGACTCTCATCTCCATATTCCATCATTAGCTTCGTGAAAATGCTTTTTGACTTGGAGGGCTTGAACCATGAAGATTGATCCAGCCGAGTTTGGATTGAATGTGATCCCGCTGGAAGTCGAGCCAATAATCGATGATACGACGCTGAGAGACGGTATCCAGATGCCTGGTTTGGCGGTTTCGCCTGAAGACGCAGCTACTATAGCCCAGATGCTTGATGAGCTTGGGGTCGAGAGGATCGAGCTTCATCACTTCCAGGAGCCGGATAAGAAGGCCGTGAAGATCATTAAGGATCTGAGTCTAAATGCCAGTATCGCAGGTTGGTGCAGGGCGGTTAAGGAGGATGTGGATGACGCCTTAGAGTGCGGCTTCGACGATATTGGCATCTCTCATCCTGTTTCCTACATCCATTTCAGGGCAAAATGGCCTGACAAGACACCTGATGAGCTCTTGAATAGGGTTGTCGAGGTAGTCGAATACGCCGCTAAAGATCATGGGTTAAGGGTTTTCGTTCACGGGGAGGACAGCACGAGGGCGGATTGGAATTTTGAGAAGAGGTTCATTAACGCTGTGGAAGATGCTGGAGCGGAGTGCTACCGAATCTGCGACACGGTAGGTGTCGGCCTATCATCCCCCACTGCCCCCCTGCCGAATGGGATCCCAATGAAGATCAAGGCGATTAAGGCTGAGACCAAGATCAAATGCGTGGAGATTCATGCCCATGATGATTTTGGAAACGCCGTCGAGAATACTATTGCGGCGATCCGCGCCGCGTCCGGCATATGGGACAAGATATACGCTAGCACAACCTTCCTTGGGATAGGCGAGAGGGCTGGAAACGCTGAGACTGAAAAAGTCATCATGAACCTCCTCATGCATCACGGTGTCAAGAAGTTTGAGGGAAAGGTGAAGAATCTTAAAAAGATTGCCGACTTCATTGGCAAAGCTACGGGTTACGTTGTGCCTCCAAACAAGGCCATAGTCGGAGACTATGCCTTCGCGCATGAGTCTGGAATTCACACTCACGGGGTTCTGCGAGACGCATTAACATACGAGCCCTATCCGCCTGAGCTTGTTGGGAACAGGCGCCGATTAACAATTGGCAAGCATTCAGGAAAAGCAATAGTGAAACATAAGATCGAAGAGGTTACTGGTCAGACACCTGCGCCTGAAAAGCTTGAAGCCATCATGAATAGGATCAAGGAGATCTATGCTGAAGGTAGGAAAGCTTCGCTGAGGGAAGAAGAGTTTAGGAGAATTCTCCGCGAATTCGGATTGCTCTGATCGATCACAAAATCCATAAAACCAGAACCCGATTCGGCTGTTTCCACATTAGCTGCGAAGTTTTTCTGGAAGATTAAGAATTAGAAGACTGTATAATAAAATAGAGCTGCTAAAAAATAAACAATCCTCTATTCGACGTCTTTTTGGTTTTCAGCGTCTATTCTATCTAATACCTCGAATCCCTTCAGGAGTATCGTGCTTCTACATTTATTGCATTGCAGGCTCAGAGTCAAGATTGAGCCGTCCTCCCTGGTTTCAACATCAGTTATGGTATAAGCTTCCTCAGTCTCATCATCAGGAGATATTATTGACCCGCAGCAGGGGCATGGAAATTCTCCTTGGCCTTCAATCTTCGTCAGGTCTATCGTGTAAATCGCTAACTGGCCGGTCCTCCTCATTTCCATATACCTCTCTTAAAGGGGTGATGGAGATATCTTTTTAAGATTTAAGAACCATGAGTCCGTATTATCACTTAATTGACATGATAGTTATTGTTTCCACCTTCCAGACATTTTTTAATCATTGCATATATTTTTTCGCGGTATCTGTTAGAGAGTGTGACTGGTACATGGCGGTTAGAATTCTAGAGATTTGAGGAGAGATTAATGAGGTGTTCGGATGCCAGGCTAATGATAGTTTGTTGTGGAACATCCAAAAAAGGTTTCTAAGAAATACCTTATAAAATGTGGTAGATATTTAGAATTGACTTTGGAAATGGTTCGTTGAAGTTTTTGCGTATGCTACGTTTAGAATTAGCTGGAGATAAAGGTCTTCTACGATAATGTAGCCTAGGTGAAATTGTTAATTTTCAAGGTGAGATGGCTAATGAAAAGAAATAGGTGAGCGTTAGTTTAAACCTTGGCTCGCTGATGCCTCCTTGGGTGGAGACCGTGTATAAATGTGAAAACCACTATCATGTTCTGCAATCTTAGCGGTCTCTGATGTTCTAGGCTGCTAGATTTCTTCCATCAATGTTGTGAAGGTGTCGTGGTGTTCTTCCTCGTCCTTCAATATCTCTTCAAGTATGAATGCTGTGGTTATATCATTTTCTGAACGTGCCTGGGCTATTATCTCCTTATATAATTTGATTGCGTTTTCCTCATCTTTTATGTCGCGTTCTATCATTTCCTTAAGTGTTTTACCGACATATATTTCAGCTGGCTTTGTTGTCGGGGTCCCGCCTAAATAATTTAGTCTTTCTGCAATGGCTTCTGCATGCTTCATTTCTGTGATGGCTATTTTCTTCAATTCTTCTTGCACTGCTAAACCCTTAATACCTACCCATTGAACGTGTTGCCACATATATTGAATTGAAACCTGCAATTCTCCGGCTAAAGCATTATTCAACATGTCCAGCAATTTTTTAGAAGCCATAATCTCACCACACATTTAGCTTTGCAATTATTTTTTTTTATTTTAGCCTTAAAAGCTTTGTCTAAAGGCATTGAAAAAACCCTTTAGTTTTTTCTCATTAGGATAATAAGCGTAATAGATGGGAAGAACTAAGGAACTTGCCCTAGCCTAAATTAAGCCTCTATGCTTCGCATACCAATAGTTAGCTAGGGCTCCCCTAATCTACATCGGGCCTCTTGGAATATTGGAATAATTAAGGTGAGGGACTCATCACTAGAATTTTCTAATGTATGGCTCGAGGCTCAGTGCGGATTCGTAGGTTCCGGAGAGATCGAACGTGAGGTATGCTCCTTGGCTGTTTGAGTAGGGCGGGCCCTTCCTGGAGAATAGGGTCAGTATCCTGCCGCTATGATTGTATTTGTAGCCCATTTCTGCAGGTTCATGACCTCTTATAACAAAGCGTATTCTAAGCATTCTTATGAAAGATTCCGTCACATCCTCGCCAAATATGTATCCCGCACCACGTGATGATGGGATTGCACCTCTGATTTCATCCGACGGATCACTCCACAGGATCTCTTCGAGATGGCTCTCCATAGGATGTTTCTCAAACGCGTAGGCTACATCGTCGATGGTCCTTGCTTTGCTTGGTACCCCGCCATGAAGCATGACGCATTTTTCCTCAACTAGGACGCATGTGTAGAATTTTCTGAATAGCTCGCTTAGCCTACTGTAGACGGATTCCCATCCTGCACCCATCTTCATTTTGATGTGGATAGGTAGATCATGCGGATGGGCTAGTAGGTCTTCTGGCCCCTCGTGGTTCCCTTGCAAAAGTATCACATTGTTGGGGAACATGGACTTCAGGTTTAAGACTACATAATAGACTTCTGGAGATTGAAGTCCTCTGTCCCCATAATCCCCCAAGAAGATGATGTACTCGTCAGGTTTGTCCGCTCTCTCCAAGAAGTTGGAATCCGCCAAAATCTTTCCAAGGCTCTGCATATCCCCATGGATATCGCCGATGACGGTCGCTCTTCCAGAGGCAGGGAGACGGACCAGTCTTCCGATAATCTTAATCTTCTCCGAAGTTCTTTCTCTCTCAGAAACTAAGATGCGCTCAACTTTATCCACTAAGCTGAGAATGCTATCTGAATCTGAATCCTTCGCCTGCTCTAGGATCTCTGAAAGACTTTTCATACAAAACGTCACTGAAATGGATCAGTGAGAAATGATTTATTAAAGTTTGTGAATTACGTAACGATTTGCATTATGGTCAGGTGCAGCCCATAATGCCAACTGCAAAAAGAATAGGTTTAGGCTTCAACGAGACTTTGGGCGCAACAATCCTGCCCTCACGTTGCATTGGATGCGGTTCATGCGTCGCAACTTGCCCAGCCAGCTGTATCGAATATATTGATGGAAAACCATCCCTCAGGGGAGAATGCAGGTCATGCGGAATATGCTCAAAGATTTGTCCAAGATACGAGCTGCCCCTGTCAACTCTGGAGGAACTTGCTTTAGGAAGAAAAAGGGGTCCAAATGAACCGTTTGGTGTCTATAGAAGCTTGTGGGTGGCAAGAAGCATGGATGACAGAATATTAAGGGTATGCCAAGATGGCGGCGTCGTAACCTCTTTACTCAACTTCGCCCTGAAGAAGGGAATTATTGACGGGGCAGCTTTGTCTGGAGTAGACGAGAATGAGCCCTTAAGAGCTGTCCCCCGCCTTGCTCTCACAGAAAACAATTTGGTCCAATGTGCTGGGACACGATACAATTACTCGCCAAATATTCTCGCATTCGGAGAGGGATTAGAGAGGGGGAAAGAGCGGCTTGCCTTCGTTGGAACCCCCTGCCAAATACAAGCTATTAGAAGAATACAGCATTTGCCGCTGAGAAGATTTTCAGACCATCTGAGCCTAACCATCGGTCTCTTTTGTAGTGCATGCTTTACCTATGATGGTTTAGTAAAAGACTTCATATCTGGAAAGATGGGAATCGATCCATCAAGCATAAAAAAGCTCAACATAAAAGGTCAGCTAATCATAACTATGAAGTCTGGAGACGTGAAGACGGTGCCCCTTAAAGAGATAAGGAAATATACTGCTAGATGCGTTGAAGGATGCTCAGACTTCTCCGCAGAATTGGCGGACGTGTCAGTCGGCGGCTTAGGCCTGGAAGACTGGACAATGACGATACTTCGAACAGAATTTGGCGAAAGAGTCTTCATGGAAGCCAAGGCTAATGGCATAATTGAGGCGAAACCGTTAGATGAAGTGGACGGTAAGATCCTAGATCTACTTATAAGAATGTCGGTTAGGAAGCGTGAAGCTTCAGTTCTCACCCGTGCTTAGGGGATGGAACTGGATTAAAGTCTAGAGACTTCATCAACATCTCCTTACTTGTCTCTCCAGCGCTGTAGATCCTCCCCGTTTTAATATTGTGGATCAAGGTTTTAGCTGGAGCGAAGGCTTCTGGATCAATCTTCTGGAAGTTGAAATCTGCCTCCTTAAAGATCTCCCTAAACAATCTGCCATAATACTTTGATGATGAGAAGACGGTTCTTGAAACGAGACTCTGGAGCACACCTTCATCCTCCCAATTTAAGGTGCAGCCGAATATGCCGCCATATAATACGGCATCGTTACCTCGACCCATCGCTTCAATAATGTCTGGATGGGGCAACATTATGGGAGCAGATCCCCATGCAGCAGCAATCCTCATTGGATCTACGCCCAGTTCAAGAAGCCTGTAAACACCTGTCTCGACTATCCGGCCCGAAATCTGCGTCAACCCAGCAATAGATCCCGTCGGCACAAGGATCAAGAACAAATTTTTTGGATCGACATCACATAAGCCGGCTATCATCTCGATAACCTCAGTCGGCGGTCTCCTTTCAGCTTCTAGCACAAGGACAGCAACATCCGATTTCTCACTATAGCCTATCCTCTCAAAAATACGCTTTGGCTTAAGAGCCAAGGCCCTGGCAGGACCAGATCCTATCGCCTCATAATCGCTAACTCTAATATGCCAGCCGGCAAGCTGCGCCCCTAGAGTAGATATGGCCGGATGATCCGTGTATACCGAGATGTAGGGAAGGCCAAAATCTTCTTGGATGCTCATCGAGATACTTGCTTCACCGAGCCCGCCTAGGCATATCTCCGTTATCTTTTCGCCTGTCAATAGCCCTCCCTGCGCCTCTAACCCTGCATCAATAAGTGTAGCGCCCAAACCGGCCTCTTCAATTTTCACGCCATACCTATTTGGCTGTTCTATGATTTCCTCCAATATTTTGAATGCGTTACGATTCATTTCAAGGCTCATAATATACCATCCCAGTTTCAGACACTAACTAAAGATATTTCTCATAGGATCTTAGTTGCGGATTCTTCTCCTTGGCGACGAAAAGCTTCCCCTCACCGCCCTCCGCAATATCTCCGATGAAACGATAAAATGGTCCCTGGATCACTTCACCGTCTATTTTAACATTTTCTCTAATCGAATCAATGATAAAAGTTGGGAGAACAGTTGGCATATAGCCGCACACTATGATCCTGCCGTTAAGCATATTGGCCCCTGCCCTCCCACCACAATCACCACCTACAAGTATTGATCCGTCCTTCATGTTGGCGCCTGCAAACTCGCCCACATTCCCCATTATCCTTATGAATCCCCCCATCATGTTGCGTCCAACCTCATTACCAGCATTTCCATGCACGACGATTGTTCCGCCCCTCATACCATTCACTTCTCCCCGAAGTGTCGAGCCCACATGATCGTCTGCAGAACCGAAAATCTCGATCCTTCCTCCCATCATCATGCACCCGACCCAAGAGTCCGCATCACCCATAACAATTATTTCGCCTCCAACCATCATCTCGCCCAAACGCATCCCTATATTTCCCTCGATGAATATCTGACCGTTTGTCATCTTGGCACCGACCATCCTAACTTTGTCCAGGTCACCGTATATCTGGATTATGCAAGGCTCTGGGTATTCTTTATCACATCTAATCTGGAACAGGTCTTCTAGGTGGCGAAGCTTATTTCCCTCCCAAACCGTGAATGAGGACACTTCTTCGATAGCTCGGCCTGAGAATCGATCGGGGCTTATGCATTCCGCGTAGACAGGAACCTTGAATTGCTTTCTAGGAGTAAGTATGTACTTAATTTTTATACCTCCGCTTTTACAGAGATAGGTGATGAGTTCCTAATGAAACCTTCATGAATAAAATAATTGTCCATCTCAACCGTCCAATAATCTCTAAACCTCTCTTTTAAGTCCTTAATCGCTGTCTCATAAAGTTCCATTCGTGAATGGCAATTGAACCTCACGTCCACCCAATAGGTGCGCCCCTCAGCAGATCTAGTTACTTTGCCATCCCATACGATAATCTTTCCACCCTTGATCACATATTTAGCGTTTTGAAATGCCTTCCGAACATTCTTATGCCTTCTTGAAAGGTCGGTCTCTCGCGGGTTTAAATCATAGATGGCTATGTCCGCATCTGCTCCCACACCCAGGTGCCCCTTTGTGGTAAGCCCAAGAGATCTGGCTGGACCGGCACGAGTGATAATAGCAACATCGTAAAGGTCATACTCTCTATCGATGCTTGGTAGGAGACTTCTCTTCCTAGCCTTCGCATTAGCCTTATTAAGGGTCGCCTCTCGCGACCTGCGACTAACAAGCCAAGAGATTATTCTAGGATATGTTGTAAAGGGAGCCCCGTTCGGGTGGTCAGTGGTCAGGAATATTTTCCATGGGTCCCTAATCAGTAATGCGAGCTCAAGCCCTATAGACCACATTATGGCGTGCACATAATTCTTCCTTCTATACTTGAATGGAACTATGCCTGCTCCTGTCTCGGTCTCTACATCATGATTTACCCATTTATTCCCACTCAATCCGTAAAGCGTGTATTGCCAAGGGCCGTCAGCAGTCATCGTTGTTGTATCCACAAACGCTATCTGACCCATGTCTATAGTCACATGAGTGTGACTGTTAACGTAACTGGAGATCTCCTCGGCCCCTGACCTCATCGTTCTCCAATCCTCTCCCTTGAATGAACTGAACTGGCAATGCGTAATGTGTAGTATCGGCTTATTTCCAGATGCTAGATCCTCGACGCATCCCATCGTCTCTAAGGTCGTCTCATAATTCCCCGGCTGACCCAGGCGGTTAGTGTGCAGATGTAGGGAGTGTGGCATATTCAAGATCTTGTTGACCTTGCAAAGGCCGCGGACTATCTGCCTAGGCGTAATACCAAAATATGTGATCTGATCATCGAGGCTTTCAACATTCCCCCCAAAACCCCACGCTTCAACTCCGCCTGGATTAACAACCTTAATCGCATAGCCCTTAGTCGCACTGATCATCCAAGCAACATGCATCGCACACTCTTCAATCATGTCCCTGCTAAGATACTCTAGCACAAACCACCAGTCGCCGAGCAGGGGAAAAGTGACCTTATCAAGGATCGGCGTGTCCGCAAGTTCCTCATGGGCGTGCCGGGCCTCAAGCGGCGGCATCGATGGATTGCATATCATAGTGTAACCCATTCGAGCATAACGGTAACCAGTTATGAAGGTTGTCGGAACCGAATGCCCAACCCCCGATCTTAACCCTGAAGTCTTAGGCTCAAAATCCTTGAAATGATCTTCAGGCCTTATGAGACGCCCCATATTGACCTCGGATCCTGCGATATGAGTGTGAATATCAACACCACCTGGCATAACAGTCCTGCCTGAAGCATCAATAACCTTAACTACCTCGCCCTCTATCCTATCGACAACTTTGCCATCATCAATAAGAATGTCCATAATGTCTCCCTTCACGCCGTTCATGGGGTCGAAGACGAAACCGTTCTTGATCAGTAGTTTCAAGATTCCACCTATCCAGACAGTCTGTCAGCGCTGAAGAAGTAAGAACAGAAACGAACTTTCCATCAGGAAGTATAAAATCTTTTACGCCCTTAAAGAATGTTTATCGCGCATGTAGGGCTATTCTTTCCATCTCGTTCCTTTTCTGCACTGCATAGCTTCCCGGATCCTTGTTCGCTGCTGCGATTATCTCGTCAGCGAGGCATTCCTCAAAGGGTTTAGGATTACCAAAGGCCGCTTTCCTAGCGCCTTCCGCTATGAACCTTAGGGCCAAGTCGACCCTCCGCTGGGGGGATATGTCAACCGCCTGTGGATAGGCAATTCCGCCATAAATAATCCTTGTAATGTCCTCACAAGGCGCTGAGTTCTCGACCGCTCTTACGAGAACCTCAACTGGATTACGTCCCGTGCGGAGATTAATGATCTCAAAAGCTTTTCTGACGAAGTTTATTGCCCTAGCCTTCTTTCCCGCATTCTTTCCTGGTCGCATGAGGCTGTTTACAAGTCTTTCCACTATGTTTAATCGGGATTTGTGAAACCTGTGATGTTCATGCCTTCCCATTGTGTGTGGCAAGTGGACTGGTGTTAGGGAAATGTACCTTTGTAGCCCTAAATCCTTAACCTCCACGTTGAAGTCCCATTTTCCGAAGATCTTTAAATTCTCCAGCTCGCTCAATCATTTCACCATTCAATAGGGTGGATTAATCTTGAACATTACATCATTATTTAAGCATTATGAAAGCGTCCATTTACCTAAAACATAAGCGAAGATCGCCTTGGAAGAGTGAAGCCTATTCTCAGCTTGATCCCAGACTATCGATCTCGGACCGTCGATAACTTCGTCCGTCACTTCCTCCATCCTATGCGCTGGCAAACAATGCATGAACAACACTTGGTCTGAGGCTTTCTCTAAGAGTGCCGATGTTACTTGATATTTTGGAATGAAAACCCTCAGCCTCTCCTCCCTTTCAGCCTCATCGCCCATTGAGACAAACGTGTCTGTGTAAACAATATCCGCGTCTTTGACAGCTTCAACCGGATCCCGGACTAACCTTACTTCTGACCCGCTTAATCTCGCGTTTTCAAGCGCCCACTTAAGTACTGTAGGATCAGGCTCAAAATTTTTTGGGCAGGCTACGGAAATATTGATTCCAACTTTACTGCATGCAATAAGAAGGGAATTGCAAACGTTATTTCCGTCTCCTACGTATGCGAGCTTTAAGCCTTTAAGCGAACCATGTTTCTCCCATATAGTGTATAGATCTGCAATGGCCTGGCATGGATGATGCAGGTCTGAGAGCGCATTGATGACTGGTATTAAAGCATACTTAGCCATCTCTTCAAGATCTGAATGTTTATGAACCCTCATAACCAATCCGTCTACATACCTGCTTAGAACCCGAGCAGTGTCAGCGATCGTTTCTCCCCTTCCGAGCTGCGACTCGCTCCACCCCAGATAGATGGCGTTTCCACCTAGTTGATGGATCGCCACTTCAAATGAAAGCCTTGTCCGAGTGGATGGCTTCTGGAACAATAAAGCGATATTAAATCCGTGGAGAAGCTTCCCCACCCTATTGGCTTTCTTCTTGAATGTGTCTGTGGCCTCCAGCAGTTTCCAGATCTCTTCTTCTGTGCACTCTTGGAGTGTGAGAAAGTCGCGGCCCCTCTTCTCAATCATCTTCCATTCCCCATTCACATCCAGCTCCTCAGGCACCCTCCACATAGATAGCGGGCCTTAAAGGTTTTGCAACCCCTGCTTTTCCTTTTGGGTCATACTTCTCCGAATCATCCTCACTATATACATAAATTTCGGTATTCAGCTCGCGTCTCAGCAGACTGGCGGCGTCCATGATTATTTCCTTCTCATCTATCTTCCCGGCTCTAATTCTTCTCTCCCTTATCGCCTGTGGAAGAGAATTGATTTCACCCACTATCTTCGAGATGTATTCAGCAGTCTTCCTCGCTTTCTCTTTTTCCCCTGCAAACTCTTTCATGACGTCGCGGATCTCAACCTTTCTCTCCAAGGACTTTCGGAGAATATTTAGGTAGATGTCCCATTTCCACTCTGAGCAGACGTAGTAGCATATCCTTCTGGGCGACACCTTAGTCGCCTTCAAAATATTATTTGTGTCCTCAAGCAGAGCTCTAACGTAATCCTCGATCTCTTCTGCTGCAGCATCAATCAAGGATTCATCATATCTCGGCCACTCTGCAACTGAGATGAAGCCTTTATTCCCAAGCAGCTGCCATAGTTCCTCACTTAGGTATGGGATAAATGGTGATAAGAGGCGAAGCCAGATGTTAGCAACTTCCCTTAAAACTTTTGGATTAGGCTTCTCCGTCCTACGCATATACCAGCGAATGTCATTCCAAACCTCGAAGAACGCTATTTCAGCAGCCGTCCTAGTCTTCATGACTTGAATGGCCTCAGTTACCGCCCTGATTCTCCTATGAAGAACCGAGAGAAGCCATCGGTCGATGCTCCTCATCTCGCTGGCGCCTTCAAGGTTTATCATCTCATTTATGAACCTGTATAGAGCTCTTAGCTTCCCATCTATGCTTCTGGCATTCTCCTCCCGCCAGTCAGGATCATCCATATCCTCAGCCGCAAGAAGCAGAGTCAACCTTGTAACATCGGCGCCTAAACGGTCAAGTGCGCTCTTAAGTGTTACAAAATTCCCCTTAGACTTCGACATCTTATCGCCTTCGATTGTTAAGACTCCATTGACACCGATCCCTTTAGGCCAATATTTTCTCGGGAATAACGCTACATGCTGGAAGATGAAGAATGATAGGTGATTCGGCACTAGCTCCTTGGCTGAAACTCTAAGGTCAACTGGATACCAGTACTCGAACTCGCTTTTCATCTCCGCCAAAATTTCACGGCTTATACCTGTCCTATTAGAGATTTCCTCAGCATTTCCATCTCCGAAAAATATGTAGTCGAAAACTTCATTCATTAACTGTTCAGCTTTGACTCCATGCTGCCTTATGGGTTTTGCAATCGTGTAGAAGGCCATGTAGATTGTCGAGTCGCTTAGAGTCTCAACTATCCAGTCTGGGCTCCATGGGAGTGGGGTGCCCAATCCGGTTCGCCTTGCGCATGCCCAGTCTCGAAGCCAATCGATCTTATCGTGGAAATAGGCACGAGCCGCCTCAGGGTATATTTTTGCCTGATCAACCGCTTCATGAGCCAGCTTCTTCCAGTCATTGTCTGAGTATCTTAAGAACCATTGATCTGAAAGAACTTTCACAATGCATGGAGTTGTGCAGCGGCAAATGACCTTCTGGGGCAGATCATACATTGAATCTGCTATTCCCATCTTCTTGAAGTCTTCTATGAGCTCCGCCTTAACATCTTGAACTCTTCTGCCAGCATACTTGCCAACAATTGACTTCAAGATGCCGGTATGAAACTCCTCCCTATATATAATTGATGTTGCCTCTTCAACTCTAGAGTCAAACTGGTCTTTTATGCCCATTCGTTCTACAATTTCTATGGCTGGATAATCGCCGAAATCTTTTATGCTGATTAATGAAATAGGCCTAATCGATTTAACGACTTCAGGTTGTATACCGAATTTTTTAAGTTCCTCTGGTTTTGAAATCAAATCTTTGATGGCGATCCAATCTGCAGGCGCATGGGCTGGAACGCTGTAAACCACGCCTGTCGCAGAGTTTGGATCCACAAACCATCCTGGCAGTATCGGAAGTTCTCTACGAGATACTGGGTCAATAAAGTATTTTCCTATTAGCTCGGCTCCCTTAAACTCACGGATCTTCTCAATGTTCTTGAGCTGCTCCTTGAGTTTGAAGGCGGCCTCTCTGCTCACGATCCAATTCTCGCCGTCTACCTTTGCCTCAACGTAAACCGCATCTGGATTTATGAACATGTTTGTGACGCCATAGATGGTTTCGGGGCGGAAAGTTGCGGCAGGCAGATATGAATCGCCAAATCTAAACTTTAGCAAGGTGTATTCTTCTGGTGATACGCCTTCTCCCTCCAGTCTATCATGGTCGCCTGTAGGGCTTTCGCATTTTGGGCACCAGACAACAGGATGGGTTCCCCGGGCCACATATCCCTTCTTCCGAAGCGTCTCATACTGCCACTCAATAAATCGGCTGTATGTAGGTTCAAGGTATGTTGTGTGAAACTCTCTTCTCCAGTCTATTGAGAAACCGATCCTCTTAACTGCCTCTCTACTTTCCCTCGTATAATACTCAGCCATATAAATAGGGTCTACGAACCTCTGAAGATCATCATCTTTGACGCCGTCAATCTCCTTAAGCGCTCTAATCAAGTCTTTATCACCCATCTTCACCCTGAGCGCAGCTCCAACTATAGGCTCACCCGTCCAATGCCAAGCCCAGGGCCAAAGAGTGTTGAATCCTCTCATACGCATGAAACGCGCGAAGACGTCAACTCGAGTCGCAGTGAACGCATGACCAATATGTAAGGGGCCATTCATGTAGGGATATGGAAACGTTACAAAGCATTTCTCCCGTCTAGGATCAGGGTCAGCCTCGAATATTCGGCTTTCCTCCCACCTAGACCTCCACTTATCTTCTATCTCTCTCCAATTAAGTGACATCCAATCACCCTAGGATCATTCGTCTAACAACCATTTTTGCCTTTTCCAAGGCCTTAGAAGCTCCCTCAACATTCTTTCCACCTCCCTGAGCGAATTCCAGCCTCCCGCTCCCCCCTCCGCCTAACTCGGGTGCCGCCTCCTTAACTACCTCATTAGCTTTGACTCCCATCTTCAGCGCTTCCCTTCCAACCATTGCCACGAGTCGAGCGTTAGTGGCATCTGTTAACAGGAAGATGACGATGGCTCTTTGGTCCAAAGTAATTATTTCACTTGAGATTCTAATCGCCAAGTCCACGTCGAAGTCTTCGCTGCTGAATATTCCTGAGACCAAATGAAGGCCTGAGATATCCTCGGCGGCTGACAAGTGTTTTTCCGCCAACAACTTTGCCAGAAGATCGGTGAGCCGTTCTTTATCACGACGCAGTTCCCTATACTCCGTAATCGTCTGTTCAAGGGTCTTTGCCACACTATCCTTCTGGACACCCAATAAATTGGCAGCTTTTATGAGATTAGATTCCTCCTCTTGCGTGAACTTTAAAGCCGAGAGCCCTGTTGAGAATACGATCCGCTCCACCCCATCCTGGATCCTTTCGGTATGAACTATTTTGATCAATCCAATCTCTCCGGTGCTCTTGCAGTGAGTTCCCCCGCACGCTTCAACCTCCCAGTCCCCAGTCTTCACTACCCTTATCTCCCTTCCAGGCACAACCCCGCCTTGATACAATCTGAAACCGAAGAGCTTTTCCGCTTCTTCTCTAGGAAGCAAAAAGACTTCGATGGGTATATTCTTCATTATAACATCGTTTGCAAGCAGCTCTATTCTATAGATCTCGTCGCTGGTAAGCCGCTTTGGATGTGAAATGTCAAGTCGCCCCTTGTCAGGCTCTTTCTGCGCGCCAGACTGCCAAACATGTTGGCCGAGCACACGCCTCGCCGCGCCCATGACGATATGCGTTGCAGAGTGACTTCTCATCAGACCGCGCCTATACTCCTCGTCGATTATTCCTTCCACATCATCTCCGATTCTAGGCACAGCGCCCTCTAGAAAATGTGCTATGTGTTTCCCGATCTTTTGGACATCTACCACCCTAGCTCTTGAAAGATTAAACTCCAAGTAACCCTTATCTGCTGGTTGTCCCCCGCCCTCGGGATAGAAGGCAGTCCTATCCAACACTACCACATTCTCATGTACGCCGATAACTTTAGCGGAAAACCTTGTTAGATAAGCGTCCTCATAGTAAAGTTTTCTAGTCTCCGGCAGATCGGAGAATATTCTACTCAGCTCTTCTATCTTAACTTCTGTGGAACCCTCTAAAGACCTTGGCGCCTCAACATGCCTTTGAGCTACATAACTATAAAAGTTGTCCGGTATCCTGACCTTTATCCCCTCGGCCTCCGCGTTTTCAAGTACAACCTCGGGTGTAAGTCCATGCGAATCGTATAACTCAACCATTTTCTCTAAGGGTATCTCCTGGAATCCCTTTGCCCGCAGATCTCCAATCGTCTTCTTTATAAGATCTCTTCCCCTCTCAATGGTTCGTGTATACTTCTCTCTTTCAATCTCGATTAACTCGAATATCTCGTCCCGCATCTCTTTCAATTGCGGAAAATCTTTCGACCAGCGTGATATCTGCATGTCTATTATCTCGAGTATCCTATCCTCTATGGAGAGCCTCTTCAAAAGCCTTAGAGTTCTTCTAATCATTAACCTTGCTAGGTAACCCTCCTGCACGTTGGACGGAACTACGCCCTCCGCAAGTAGGAAGGTGAGGCATTTTGTGTGGTCTGCCACAGCGAACACATCGACAACCGGGCTTAGGATAGAAGCGATCTCTTTCTCATCAAAACCTAATCTTTCCGCTATCCTTCTGAAATTCTCGGCTCTGCTGTACGTTCTCGTAACCTGGATTCTCCCGGAAACCTTGGAAATCCTAGCTAAAAGTTTTTCGTCGAACCTCTCTATCCCAGCCATCTGCCTTATCTGATCTATAAGGTCACCGTAAACCGCCTCAAATCCACTCGGGCATCCCCTTGAGAGCCATGTGAACCTTTCAATCCCGTAACCCGTGTCAACCGTTCTTATGGGAAGCTCCAAAAACTCGTCATTAATAACCTTATATTTCATAAAGACGAGTGTGGCAACTTCTAGCCCTTGAATTATGCTTTCAAGGTCAGGTCCAGCATTTCCTCCCCCTGACCATATCCCCTCCTTATAGGTAACATCTTCAGAGTTGACACCCAATTCCTTGGTTACAAATTCGTGATGAAACCTGACCGTCTCATCCTTCCAGTAAACTTCCTTGTCCGGATAGTTGAATGCGTGGTGTCCTCCCATCTCGAATATGGTTAGGTGGCGACCAAAGGTGAGGCCTACACTGTCAACATCGGGAAATCGTAGGCATGGCTGGCTAATCACCAATGGGTTTGATGGTGGCGGAATTATTCCCTCGGTAACGTAAGGCTGAAAGTTGATGATGCTGGCGTTGGTGAAATAAACGTCATCTCTCCATCTGGCTACCACTGGATATGGTTTGATTCTTGTATGGCCTCTCTTCTCAAAGAAGGAAAGGAAAGCCTCTCTCATCTCTTCAAGGGTGTAAGGCTTTTTTGTAGGCGGTTTGCCGATAAAATTGTAGTCTGCACATCCGCTTGCCGAAGATTCGCCGCATAGTTCTAGGTCAGATCTCTGTGTCCAGAAGTACTCCCCGCACTTAGGGCACATTTTCCTTACAAATCCATTCTCGTCAAAGAATGGTAGATGATATTCGGACTCAGGAAAGCGCATCCGCACTCATCCCTGGAATCAGGCGTCCGTTGCAGTTAAGAGTAGAAGCCATCATAAATTTAAACTTATATTATAACATAAGAGACTGGCTAATTCCGCTGATATAATTGAATATAATTGAGCACTAATTCGCCGTTATGAGCCTAAATCTCTTTGGCCGCCTGATAGGTTATTAACTTCTGCTCCTCAGATGCCTATACATAGATCATCCATTGATTAGGAAGAGTGAAAGAAGGATTGCGATTGACCAGTGATAGTTGATGATCTAGCCGAAAAGTGCTCCAAGCCCCGCTAGGGCTTCCTCCTCTGTCTTCTCTTCCTTCTTCTCTTCTTTTGGCTTTTCATGTGTCGTGGGGGCGGATGGAGCTGCTGATGGTACTTGTGGCGCAGCCATGAAGGGTGGTGCAGACTTTATAGCCTCCGAAATGTCTATTTCGGATAGCGCCGCCACTAAAGCCTTAACTCTATGCTGATCAACCGTTATGCCAGCTGCTTCCAGAACTTTTGTTATGTTATCTTCATCGATTGGTTTTCCAGCTCTGTGGAGAAGCATGGCCGCATATATATACTCCATTACTCAATCACCATCAGACTATTCGGAATTCTGAAGATGCGTGTTCTAATACTTAAATATGTCGGAAAATCTTGGTGAAAACAGATGCCGCATAAACTTCTACAAACCAGTTTTTCTTTTCCCTTTCTAGATTTAGTGATACTCTTATATAGAAGACGTTTACTCCTTTCTGTTAAGAGTCTATTAGGAATGGATGGGTCAAATTTGGGCTTAGCGTCATTCATCAAAGCCTGTTCAAGACTTCTTCATTTGGCTAGAAAGCCGGACAGGAATGAGCTTTGGCAGACCGTAAAAGTCTGTGTTTTGGGAATAACGACCATTGGCACATTGGGGTACATAATTAAGATTCTCGCCTCATTCATGATGGGAAGCATTCCTGGGTAGGCGGCTTCATTATGGGCGGTAAAAACTCGAGGACAATGGTGTACGCTGTGCGAACCACTGTCGGCCAAGAGAGAAATGTTGCTAATCTTGTAAATAACAGGGTTGAAGCCAACAAGATACCGGTTAAGGCGATACTTGTTCCCGAAACTTTGAGAGGCTACATCTTTATAGAGGCTGAGGGTCCACACATCATTGAGGATGCCATCTCAGGAGTGAAACACGTCAGATCGAGGGTTCCCGGAGTTGTTTCTTTATCAGATGTGGAGAAATACATTATTGTCAAACCTATCATCGAGGAGCTTAAAGTAAACGATATAGTTGAAGTGATAAGCGGCCCATTCAAGGGTATGAAAGCGAAGATAACGTCTATAGATAGAACTAAGGAGGAGGTTACAATGGAGCTCCTGGAGGCGACTTTCACGATGCCGATTACTGTTCACGCAGACTACGTTAGAATAGCGGAAAAATCGGAAAATGTTGAGGGTGAAGGTGCAAATGCCTGAGAAAAAGGTTGTTGAGGTTCTCGTAAGCGGCGGGCAGGCTACTGCGGGTCCGCCGATTGGCCCGGCATTAGGCCCATTAGGTGTGAACGTTGTAGCAATAGTTAACAGAATAAATGAGGAGACAAAGGAATATGCGGGAATGAAGGTGCCGGTAAAGATAATTGTGGATGTGGAGACGAAGAGCTTTGAGATCTCTGTTGGAATACCGACCACAGCCGCCCTGATTGTTAAGGAGGCAGGGATTCAGAAGGGATCGGGAAAACCGAATACTGAAAAAGTTGGCAATTTATCCTTTGATCAGGTTGTAAAGATAGCGAGGATTAAACGTTCAACACAACTTTCAAGAGGTCTAAAGGCCTCAGTGAAAGAGATTATAGGAACCTGTGTGAGCATGGGCGTAACCATTGATGGGAAAGATCCGAAAAACGTTCTCAAAGAGGTTGATAAGGGACTTTACGATCACATGCTCATTGATAAAGTTGATAAGTAACGTTTTTATTGTTGACAGAGCAACTTGATAATTTCCAAGGCGTGTAAAATGTCTTTAGAGATGAAGAGTATTAAGGCAGCGATTCAAGAGATGAGAAATAAATCCCCAAAAAGGAATTTTGAACAATCGGTAGAATTGATCATAAACCTTAGCGGCGTTGACGTGAAGAAACCGGAGGAAAGAATACAGGAAACGGTTGAACTTCCTAGACCAATAGGCAAGAAAGTGAAGGTAGCTGTGATAGCGAGTGGGGACATGGCTTTAAGAGCTAGGAAAGCTGGCGCAGACCTGGTTCTAGAGGGTTCAGATTTGGAAGGCCTAGCAACTGATAAGAAGAAACAGAGAAAAATTGCAAATGAGGTTGACGCGTTTATTGCGTCAGCTCCGCTTATGCCTCTGGTAGGCCGTACCCTCGGCGCCATCCTTGGACCAAGAAACAAGATGCCAACGCCAGTTCCGCCCACAGCGAATATTGAAGAAGAGATTGAGAGGCATAGGAGAATCGTGCAGATTCGAGCGCGTGGACAACCTGTTCTCCAATGTAGAATTGGAACAGAAAGTATGGCGGATGACGACCTCGCTGAAAACATACAGGCGGTGATAAACAAATTGAGGGGTCGCCTTAAGAGGGGTCTCAGTGATATAGGCGGGGTCTTCATAAAAACCACTATGGGCCCGCCTGTAGAGATTAGAATCTAGAGGGATGAAAGTTGCAAAGACAATCTCTCATGCGGAAAGCGGAGAAGGTTGAAGAAGTAGCTATCTTGATCCGCAATTATCAGATCATTGGGATAGCGGATCTATATAAGGTTAGAGCTTCTCAGCTCCAGGAAATTAGGAAAAAACTGGATGGAAAGGCTGTCTTACGTGTGATAAAGAATACCCTCTTCGAGAAAGCGCTTATAAAAATGGGTAAACAGTCGGTTCTCGACAAGATAAGAGATCATTTGAGAGGTTCTAACCTTTTTCTGTTCACAAATCTCAATCCATTCAAACTTGAACTAATTCTCGAGAAGAGCAGAGTAAAAGACTTCGCAAAAGCTGGAGATATTGCCACAGAAGATGTGATAGTTCCAGCGGGGAATACTGGGCTTCCCCCCGGCCCGATTATTAGCCAGCTAAGCTCGGTTGGTATTATGACGAGAATAGAGTCTGGAAGCGTCTGGATCAACCGGGACACGGTAGTAGCTAGGAAGGGTGAGAGAATATCGGAGAGTCTCGCGCCGATTCTGTCGAAGCTGGGGATAAAAGCTGTTGAGATGGGGCTCACAATTAAGGTTGTATGTGACGGCGAATCCGTTTTAACTGAAAAAGAATTGAAAATGGATTTGGACATGTATAAGAAGCATATAAGCGCCGCCCATGAGGAGGCCATGAAGGTTTCGCTTTACGCGGCTTATCCGATGAGAGAAAATGTTCGGATCCTTATTTGGAGAGCGATTCAGGAAGCCCATAACCTCTCCGTTAACTCGGCTTATCCTTGCAGCGAGAATATCAGAGATCTAATAATCAGGGCATACTATGAGGCTCTTGCAATATCGAACAAGATTCCTGGCTGATCGAAGACTACACCTTCTGAACTTCTAGATTGGTATCAGATACGAGGCGCATGAGTCTTTCCTTATCTTTTCCTTCTATCCCCTTCCAATCCAAAAGTATCTTTTTCACTGGCTCAAGGTTTCTTTGGATGCAATGCATCAAAATATCTTTGTCAAGTACTTTAACCATGTACTTTGGAATTATGTGACCGAAAGCTGTCTCCGTCTCAAGCGCCATTCTTGTGAATTTCATATTGTAATGTGGTCCGCCGATTCCCACAACTGTCGGGCTTATGTTACGGTTTGAAGCGGCTGCAATGGCTCCCTTCGCCACTATTGCAGCGGCCTCCGAAGATGTCCACTCCCTCATCGTGCTTCCAAGCTCAACAAACAATGTGGGGATGTCGAGTGAAGGTCCATGGTGTGTGCACTCATACGAAACTTCATACCCAAGGTCCGCCTCCTCATGAGCCTCTTTCATTGCTTTAAGGGCTTCCTTCATTGCGCTTGCGGGAGCTATCGAAACTTTTCTTGGAAGCCCGCCTAAAGATTGTTCCCCAATGTTGCCTGGAACGTGAACTGATAAAGTAGGCCTCCCACTTTCACTTTTATGTCTAGAGATAAATATTACCAGTCGGGTATCAGGTGGAAATTGGATGGACTGCGAATTTACAGATTCCTCATCTATGAAGCAGAGTTTTAGGGTCTCCCCGTCATTAAGACTTTTTGCGTAATATTGGTTGCCGAACATTATTGAATCCTGCTTTTCAAAATGATAGTCTTCAATGAGATGTTTGGCAATGTTTAAGGCGGCAACGTCAAGGTTAGATGCAATTATAAGCGACATACCTTTCCGGCTCTGCTGGAATCACGTTCTGAAGAGTTAAAAGTCTCTCTAACTGGCGAACATTTGAAAGATTAAAAAATATTAAGGTGATTAAGCCTCCGCGAGAGTTTCGCTGCTTCTAACGCCTTCGATTCCATTAATCTCGCTTGTCGCTCTTCTCAGCTCTTTGTAGTCTTCAACCTCGATGAAGACAACTAGGTCGAACCTTCCATAGCATAGATATGCCTTTCTGACACCTGAGACTGCGCGAACTTTTCGTAGAATAGTCTCAGCCTTTGTAGGTACAATCTTTAACAGTACACATGCATTCAGCATTCTATTTCACTCACCTTTAAATTTTGATTTCTACAAGAGTCTCGGTAAATACGACTCCTGCAAGCCTCCCAATCCTTAGCACTGTGGACTGTAGCTCCATAGGTTCAAGATCGCCTAGATCAACCACGACATCATATCTGCCTAGAACTGGAAAGACCTTCTCAACACCCTTAATTTGCCGAATTTTTTGTACAACCTCATCAAATCTGCCGTGTGAAGTTCTCACTAACACGCATGCTGAAACCATTTTGATCCCTCGAGGATGGTTATATGCCTAGATTTATTAATATGTTTCCTAACTTTGAATGAGCGTGACGTTGCAAGTTTTCCGTTTTCTCTAAATTTGCAAGTTTGCTTAGCGCAAACTTTAAATAAAATCCAGCATCTTCCATGATGATCAACGGTCTGAAGGCAAAGTTGATGTCCAGAGAATTCAAGCATATTGTCCGCTTAGCAGGTAAAGATTTAGATGGATCCCTTAAGGTAGCTTATGCTCTCAGCGGCATAAAAGGGATAGGCGTTAGACTTGCTAACGCCATTATTAGCAAAGCCGAGATTCCGGCTGAAGAACGTTTAGGCTTTCTTTCGGAGGGCGATGTAAGAAAGCTGGAAGAGATAATCAATAATGTGGAAAAATTTGGTTTTCCCTCGTGGCTTCTAAATTACCGCAGAAATCCGGAAACCGGTGAGGACAATCATCTTATTACATCCGACCTAGATCTCCAGGTTAAAACCAATATTGAGAGGATGAAGGAGATCAGGTCGTGGCGTGGATATCGGCATGCATACGGTCTTAAAGTGAGGGGACAGAAGACAAGAACAACTGGCAGGAAAGGCAAAGCGGTAGGTGTGAAAAAGAAGAGGGAGGCGAAGTAGGCTGGGCGATCCTAGAAGACAGAAGAAGAAGTATGAGTCTCCACGTTTCCCTTGGCGGTCAGACGTTTTGGAGGCTGAGCTCCGTCTCCTAGGAGAGTATGGTTTAAGAAACAAGGTTGAGCTCTGGCGTCATAAGACCATGTTGTCAAAGATTAGGGGGATAGCGAGATCGCTCCTCAGCATGCCACCTTCGGAAAGGGCTGCCCGTGAATCTTTACTTCTGGGGAGATTGAAGAAGCTCGGAATCTTATCGGAAGAATCGGTTCTGGACAATGTTCTCGACCTGACAGTTGAGGATATTCTCGAAAGAAGACTTCAAACACTTGTCCTCAGGAAGGGACTTGCGAAGACGATTTATCAGGCTCGGCAACTAATAGTCCATGGACACATAGCAATAGGGGATAAAAAAGTTTTCTCTCCAGGGTACCTTGTTCCCAAGGTGGAAGAGGAGAAAATTAGGTACGCGCCTACAAGCCGATTATCCAGCCTAGATCATCCTTTAAGGCAAACAATTTTAGCCGTGGCTAAGGAGGAGAATGCTGGATGAGTAAAAAAGAGGAAAAATGGGGTGTTGTTCACATATATAGCTCATACAATAATACGATTGTCCATATAACCGATCTTTCTGGAGCTGAAACCATAGCGCGAGCTTGCGGTGGAATGTTTGTAAAGGCTGATAGGCTGGAGTCCTCACCATATGCTGCCATGAGGGCTGCTGCGCATGCCGCAAGCATCGCAAAAGATAAGGGGATAACGGCGATCCATATTAAGGTGCGTGCGCCCGGGGGATCTGGTGCAAAGACTCCTGGACCGGGAGCCCAAGCTGCCATCCGTGCTTTGGCTCGTGCAGGTTTCAAGGCGATAGGAAGGATAGAAGAGGTTACGCCTTTGCCTCATGATGGAACTAGACGAAAAGGCGGTCGGAGAGGACGCAGAGTCTAGCCTCCATATACTGGTAAACATGTTGGCGAAAAGTTGAAATAGCTCTCCAATCTTATGTGAGAAAACCTAGGCCAAGATGGATTTTCCATTATGAGGTTTAAAGATGAGCTTTCGGATAATGAGCAGGACTGAAAGTTCGATGACCTTCCTTGTGGAAGGCGTGTCGGCCCCTCTAGCGAATACTCTAAGGAGGATCATGCATTCAGAGGTTCCGACAATGGCCATAGACGATGTGGTGGTCATCGAAAATTCATCGGTTCTCCATGATGAGATCTTGGCTTTAAGGCTAGGCCTAATCCCGTTAAAGACAGATCTGGATGCTTATAATCTTCCTGAAGAATGTGAATGCAGAAGTGAACTTGGATGCAAGCTTTGCCGGGTGATCCTAACGCTTGACGTCCAGGCCGAAGGCTCTGTCAGAACAGTCTATTCGGGGGATCTGGTCTCTGAGGATCCAAGAATCATTCCTGTGAGTGACAGAATCCCCATAGTCAAGTTGGCTCCTGGTCAGAGGATTAGGCTTGAAGCATATGCGAAATTGGGTCGCGGAAAAGACCATGCCAAATGGCAGCCTGTCTCTGCATGTGTTTATAGGCATGTGCCCATAGTGGAAATAGATGGGAAGGTCTGCGATGCATGCGGAGCATGCGTTCAGGTTTGCCCCAAGAAAGTTCTGAAGAAGTATGGAAATAGTGTTGAAGTGGCGGATTTGATGAGCTGTACCTTATGCGAAGATTGTGTAAGAGCGTGTAAGAAGGATCCTTCCGCCATAAAAGTGATGAAGAAAGAAGATTCCTTCATCTTCTATATAGAAGGAACAGGCTCTCTCCCGATTGAGCGGATCCTAACCGAAGGTTTGAAGATTTATGAGAAAAAGTTTTCCGAATTTGTTAAGAAGTTAATGGAGATTCAAAATGAGCCCCAAGAAGCGGTTGAGGAGCACTAATCCGGAGCTTATAAACATCATTCGGTTGCTAGAGAAAAAATCACGGGAGAATGATGCGCCAATCTGGAGAGATATAGCGGAAAGGCTCTCCAAACCGAGAAGGAGAAGAATAGCCGTAAATGTGAGTAGGATAAACCGTTATGCCCTACCCGATGAGGAGGTAGTTGTGCCTGGAAAAGTCTTAGGAGCAGGAAAAATAACTCATCCAGTAAAAGTTGCAGCGCTCTCGTTCTCGGAGCAGGCAAGGCTGAAGATAATGGCTGCGAAGGGGAAATGCTTATCCATTCCGGAATTAATTGAGATGAACCCAAAAGGCTCAAGGGTAAGAATCATTGGGTGAAGTTGCATTGATGGGGGAATCAGGAAAGGCTGAGGTTACGGTGATAGATGCTAAGGGTCTAATTCTTGGAAGAATGGCCAGCATAGTTGCTAAGAGGCTTCTTGCAGGCGAAAAAATAGTCATAGTTAATGCTGAAAAGGCGTTGATTTCTGGGAAAAAAGCGAGTATAATCGAGGAGTCGATGAAGTTTCTTGAGGTTGGGCATTATAGGAAAGGTCCAATTCACCCAAGAAGACCTGACACCATCGTCAAGAAGGTGATCCGCGGGATGCTTCCCCGGAAAAAGCCCCGGGGGATCCAGGCATTAAAGAGGTTAAGAGTATTTATCGGTGTCCCTCGAGAATTTGAAAATGTAGAAAGGGAAACTATCTCGGAGGCAGATGCGGGAAAGCTTAAATGTCCATATATTACGGTGTCTCAACTTTCGCAGAGTATCGGTTGGAAGGGAGAATAGATATGCCCGAAGCGAAAAGAGTTCTGGTTATCAGCGGAAAACGTAAAACAGCCTTTGCAAAGGCGATAATAAGACCCGGAGTTGGGAGAGTCAAGATAAATAGGGTTCCACTGGAGATACTTAATCCTGAGGTTGCAAGGGAAAAGATTCGTGAACCACTGTTGCTAGCGGAAGATGTCTTAAAAGGGGTGGACATCGACATTAGGACGAGGGGCGGCGGCTTCATGGGGCAGGCTGAAGCCGCCCGAATAGCTATTGCAAGGGGATTAGTGAAGTGGACGAAGAGTACACATCTAAGAAGCTTATTCATGAAGTATGACAGGACGCTCATTTCAGGAGACCCTAGGCAGAAGGAACCGAGGAAGTTCGGTGGGCCGGGTGCGCGAGCACGTGATCAGAAGAGCTATAGGTGACATGATCGCTGAAAGGAGATGAATGAAAATGATAATACCCGTGAGATGCTTTACCTGTGGAAAAGTCATAGGCGATAAATGGGAAGAATTTGCGAGGAGAGTTAAGGGTGGGGAGGCAGCTGGAAAAGTCCTTGACGAGCTTAAGATAAAGCGTTATTGCTGCCGCAGAATGCTTCTATCTCATGTCGACATTATTGATGAAATTATCAAATTTTACGATAAAACGATAATTGAGAGCAAGAGTAAAGAGGAGTGATGAAAATGTCTACCGTGATTGAAGATGTGGTAGCACGCAAGATAATAAATAGTAGGGGAGACCCGACGATCGAGGTTGACGTCTTCACCGCTGAAGGGTTTGGCAGCGCTTCAGCGCCCAGCGGGGCAAGTACTGGACGAGCTGAAGCCATACCATTTCCTAGAGGCGGAGTTGACGAGGCAATTAAGAAGGTTGAAGAGATCATCGCGCCGGAGATTATTGGACTATACGCCGACGACCAGTATGAAGTAGATAAAATATTGCATGAAATTGACGGTACAGATAACTTCGCTAACATAGGGGGAAACACTGCCTTCGCGGTCTCACTCGCCGTGGCAGACGCGGCCGCAGATACTTATGGTCTTCCATTATTCCAGTATCTCGGAGGCTTTCTTGCCTCAAGTTTGCCGTACCCTCTTGGAAATGTTCTTGGCGGCGGAAAACATGCGCTTGGAAAGGCGACTGATATCCAAGAGTTTCTGGTTTTACCGGTCGGTGCGCCTTCCTTCGCTAGGGCGGTTGAAGCAAACGTGGCCGTCCACAAGAAATTGAGGGATATCCTGAAGAAGATTGATCCAACGTTTACTGGGGGAAAGGGGGATGAAGGAGCTTGGGCGCCAAACATCACAAATGATGAGGCGCTCGAAGCAGTGTTCACCGCATGTGAAGAGGTAAGCGAGGAGGTAGGTTTCTCTTGCAGAGCCGGTTTGGATTTCGCATCATCATCCCTTTGGGACCCGGAGAAGAAAGGATACGTCTATTCACGGGATGGGCTGATTAGAAGTACGGAGGAGCAAATGGAATACGTCATCAGCCTGATTGAAAGATATAAGCTCGTCTATGTAGAAGACCCGTTCCATGAAGAAGACTTTGAAAGCTTCGAAAAACTAACCTCAAAAGTCAAGGACTGCCTTATCTGCGGCGACGACTTATTTGTGACCAATGTTGATAGGCTAAGGTTGGGTGCGGAAAGAAGGGCTGGTAACGCGATAATCATCAAGATGAACCAGGTTGGTACTTTATCTGACACATGGGAGACGACGAAATTTGCGAAGGACCATGGCTATGTTCCCGTGGTTTCTCATAGATCTGGAGAGACAACATCTACACATATTTCTCATTTGGCTGTTGCTTTTGATGCACCAGTAATTAAGACCGGGGTCATCGGAGGGGAAAGAGCAGCCAAGCTGAACGAGTTAATCCGCATTGAAGGGATTATTGGACCCAGAGCAATGATGGCAAGACTAAAAATCTAGAGGAAGAGTGGGAAATGGCTGAAAAGGAAGGCGAGGTTTCTCAACCAGCAGCTGAGGGACTACTGCTCCCCCAGGACGTAATGCTGTCCGCTGGCATCCATATAGGCACAAAAATAAAAACAAAGGACATGGAGCAATTCATCTATAGAGTTAGAAGTGACGGATTATTTGTGTTGGACATAAAGAAGACGGATGAGCGGATTAGGACCGCGGCCAGGTTCCTGTCGCGTTTCGATCCTTCAAAGATAGCGGTGGTTGCGGCTAGATTATATGCGCAGGAGCCAGCCAAAAAGTTCTGCGAGGTCGTAGGCGCAATTCCGATAACTGGTAGATTTGTCCCCGGAATGCTTGTCAACCCAGTCTATCCAAAACGTATAGAGCCGGATGTCATCTTGG
Source organism: Candidatus Bathyarchaeota archaeon (assembly GCA_025059045.1). NCBI lineage: Archaea > Thermoproteati > Candidatus Bathyarchaeota > Candidatus Bathyarchaeota archaeon. The sequence continues at coordinate 57,271 of JANXEA010000013.1, forward strand.
TATCGGATCCTAGGGCAGACATCCAAGCCATTAAAGAAGCTTCAGCCTTGGGGATACCAGTTGTCGCCTTATGCAGCACGGACAACGACTTCGCAAACATTGATCTGGCGATACCAACAAATAATAAGGGGCGGCGGGCTCTGGCCGTGATATATTGGCTCCTTGCCCGTCAGATTCTCCGTGAGAGAGGGGAGATTCCGCCTGACGGCAACATATCTCTCTCCATAGAGGACTTTGAAGTGAAAATAACTGAGAAAACAGAATAATGCTAATTTTCTACAAGCCTCTCTAATCTTTAAAGGCTTTTATATTCTTAGATAGACCAGAATAATTGATTCTGCATAGCTTCCTGATGCGGGGAGGAGATTCACTCTGGTAAAGAAGATTAGAAATGCATGCGTATCGGGTAGCTTCTATTCCGGGTCACCGCAGTCCCTGAGAAGACAGATAGAAGAATGCTTCAAGCATGAGTTTGGACCCGGCAGCATTCCAACTGTCAATAAGGATGGGCCTAGAAGAATTGTAGGGTTGATGTCGCCGCATGCTGGATATATGTACTCTGGACCCGTGGCGGCCTACGCCTATCATCGTCTTGCCCTCGACGGATTAATAGAGGTTGCGGTAATTCTTGGTCCGAACCATACTGGATTAGGAAGTGGAGTGGCTATGATGGAGGAGGGGGTTTGGCGCACACCTCTGGGGGACGTAGAAATTGATACAGGCTTGGCAAGGCAGATTAGGCGGGTATGCGGCATCATCGACATAGATGAATCGTCCCATATATATGAGCATTCAATCGAGGTTCAGCTCCCTTTTCTACAGTATCTGTACGGGTCTTCATTCAAGATTGTTCCAATATGCTTTATGATGCAGGATCTTGAAACATGTAGAGATGTTGGAGAATCTTTGGCCGAATCCTTAAATGATAGGAACGCTGTTGTGATTGCGTCCACCGACCTAACCCATTATGAACCGCAAAGGGTAGCGTATGGAAAGGACATGAAAGCCCTGAATGCCGCATTAAAACTTGATGAGGAACTTTTCTACTCAATAATTCAGGAGAATAGGGTCTCAGCATGCGGGTATGGTCCTGTAACTGCTATGATTAGATCTGTGAAAAGAATGGGAGCGGGCAAAGCCGAATTATTGGCATACAAGACCAGCGGAGACATCACCGGGGACACATCAGCAGTTGTTGGATACGCTTCTATGGTATTCGAGAGATAGAGCAAACCTTCTAGGAAGTTACAGGGTTGAAAGAATCTGCATCCGCTTCTGCGCCTGGAAAAGTCATACTGTTCGGTGAGCACTTTGTTGTGTATGGAAAGCCGGCTTTGGCGACAGCTATCGATATGCGTGTGACCGTCAAGGCTAGGCCTAGAAGGGATGCAAGAATATTCGTCAATTCAATAGATGTGAAGGTTTCGGGGTACTGTGATGGTGATGTGATTCATATTTGTGATGGTGATTCAAAGGCTGGGCGGAAACTTGAGCCCATCTTCTCAGTGGTAAGGCACTTCCAAAATGTGACTGGAAAATCCGGTGGGGTCGAATTAGAGATCAAATCGGAGATACCTGCCTCCTCTGGATTAGGCTCGTCTGCCGCGGTCTCTGTTGCCTCCGCATCCGCGTTGGACCGTTTATTCAATACTGGATTGTCGAGGGATGAAATCCTCAAGATATCCATGGAGGCCGAGAAAATCGTTCACGGAAACCCTTCAGGGATAGATCCCGCCGCATCCATTTACGGCGGGTTCATCTTGTATCAGAAGGGGAAAGGGGTCGAAAGGCTAGATTTAGACATTGACCTACCCATCATTATTGGGGATACTCAAATGGAAAGGTCGACTGGCGAAATGGTTAATCGTGTCTCTCAACTTAGAACTAGGTATCCCGCCCTTATAGACAAGATCGTATGCCTAGGTGAAGAGATTGTGACCCAAGCTCTCGAGGCCCTCAAGAATAGGAATCTTGAAGCCTTAGGCGAAATAATGAATATCAATCATTCCCTCCTAAATGCTATTGGCGTATCAAATATGCGGATCGAAAGGCTTGTTCAAGCCGCAAGAGACGCGGGGGCTCTGGGAGCTAAGCTGACAGGCGCAGGTGGCGGAGGATGCATAATTGCTCTTGGTACCCGCGACAAAATTTCCGGCATTGCTGAGGCTATACAGAATGCTGGTGGAAGGCCCTACATAACCAAGAGATCAATGGATGGAGTGAGATTTGAAGAGTAATCTCATAGTGTTGAAGCTCGGCGGATCCGTCTTAACCTTCAAGGAGAAACCTATGTCTCCTAACTTCGAATCAATCCGAAGACTGTCTAACGAGTTAGCTCGGGCCCTAAGCATGGGGTCAAAGAAGATAATCCTCATCCATGGCGGGGGAAGCTTCGGCCATCCGATTGCATGCCACTATAAAATTGCTGAGGGCTTCATCGAGAATGATCAGTTGTTCGGTTTCGCCGAGACACATGCGGCTATGCTCTCACTTAACCGTCTAATCTTGCAGGGTCTTCTCGATTCCGGTGTTCCCGCTTTAGGCATGGCGCCCTCCTCATTCATCATGACTAAGAAGGGTCGAATTCACCTATTCAATTATAGACCCCTGCTTAAGGCGCTTGAGATGCGTTTGACTCCGGTTCTTTACGGTGACGCCGTACTTGATGTCCATCAGGGATTCTCGATACTTTCAGGCGATCAGATAGCGGCGCACATAGCCGTCAAATTTGGAGCTGAGAAGATGATAATGGGCGTAGATGTGGATGGACTGTATGATTCTGACCCTAAGTTGAACTCTGCGGCTCAACTAATAATACATGCCACGGTTAAAGACCTTAAACGCATGTGCAAAACATCAGTTAGGGGGAGTTCTTTAGACGTGACCGGTGGGATGATGGGTAAAATACGTGAGCTTATTGAACCGGCGAACCGTGGTGTCCAGATCTTAATAGTTAACGCTTCGAAGCAAGGTAATATTGAGAAGGCATTGAAGGGGGAGGAAGTTATTGGAACAAAGATCACGACGTAGGTTTGGGGATAAGGAAATCGTGGAACGAAAGGAGGAGCATATAGATATCTGCTTAAGAGAGGATGTCGAGGCAAGAAGGATGAGTGCAGGCTTCGATGACGTCTTTCTGGTTCACAGGGCCGCGCCTGAGATAAACCTGAGCGACATTGATTTGTCAACGGTTTTTCTCGCGCATAAATTTTCAGCACCCATTTTCGTAGAAGCTATAACCGGGGGAACAGAAAACGCTGCGAAAATAAACGCCGCCATCGCAGAGGCGGTTGAAGATCTAAATATTGGGATGGGGGTTGGGAGCCAAAGAGCCGCCCTAGAAAAGTCTGAACTTGAAAGTACGTATAGGATTGCAAGGGAAAAGGCGCCAACGGCTTTTCTCGCCGCAAATATTGGCGCCTCACAGATCTGCATGGAGGGTGGCGCAAGATTAGCGGAGAGGGCTGTGGAGATGATAGACGCTGATGCTCTCGTAATTCATCTCAATCCACTACAAGAATCGATACAACCTGAAGGCGAAGTAAACTACTCCGGAATACTTGGAAAAATAGATGAGATCTCTAGGGCATTAGATGTGCCGGTTATCGTGAAGGAGACTGGTGCCGGCATATCTGCGGAGGACGCGAGGAGGTTGAAGGGTGCTGGCGTCTCGGCTATAGATGTCGCTGGGGCTGGTGGAACAAGCTGGGCAGCTGTCGAATATTATAGGGCGAAGAAACGTCAGAACCATCTTAGAGAGGAGCTTGGGATAAGTTTGTGGGATTGGGGGATACCAACAGTTGTCAGTCTAGTCGAGGTCTCGCAGTCAGTAGATTTACCCCTCATAGCGTCAGGAGGTATTAGGTCGGGGCTGGACGCGGCTAAATCGTTAGCTATAGGCGCGTCGCTAGCAGGGTTCGCTCTTCCAATACTTGAAGCAGCCTCGAAGGGCAGCGAGAATGTGAAGAGAAAGATCGCCCTCGTCATTCACGAATTAAGAACAGTAATGTTTCTTAGCGGCGCATCAGACCTTGAAAAGCTGAGAAGCGTACCAATTGTGATAACTGGGAGGACAGCCGAATGGTTAAGAGCCAGAGGTTTCCAGATTGAAACATACGCTAGAAGAGGGGGATTAAGAGAATGAGAACAGATGATGTGGAGAAGATACTCAGGGAGAAAGCAGAGATTATAGATAGGTGTATTGAAAAGTTTGTGCCAAGAGAGATGACCGAAGCATATGTGCTTTCGATGATTAGGCCGCTTAGAGGCGACCTCGACCTCGTCGCCTTGAATGAAACGATATCCAAACCCTTCTGGGAGTTTCTTGATAGGGGAGGAAAACGTTGGAGAGCCACACTCTTCCTTATGGTGTGCGAAGCCTTAGGGGTCAGATCAGATGATTTCCTAGATCTGGCGGTCATCCCTGAGATAATTCATAATGGCACATTAATAGCGGATGATATAGAAGATTCGTCAAGTTTTAGGAGAGGCAAACCGTGCACTTATAAGATATTTGGATTAGACGTAGCCATAAACCTCTCAAACTTCATGTATTTTATCCCATTACTGGCGCTTAGGGAATATGAAAAGAAACTTTCCAATGAGAAGATTAAGAAGCTCTATGAGATCTACGTTCAGGAGATGGTTAACCTTAGCCTTGGGCAGGCGATAGACATAGCGTGGCATAGAGATCTGACCCCCAAGTTCAAAGTTTCTGAGAGGCATTACATGCAGACCTGTGCCTTCAAGACTGGAACGTTAGCAAGGATGGCGGCGAAGATGGCGGCCGTGATCGCTGGTGTTGGTGACGAGGTTGTTGAGAAGATTGGACGATTTGCAGAGTCTATTGGTATAGCATTCCAGATCCAAGATGACCTGCTAGACCTTACTGGACAAAGATTCGCCGAGGGGAAAGGTGGGTTGGGGATGGACATAACAGAGGGGAAGCTAAGCCTAATCATGATACATACTTTAGAGGTAGCGGAGGATGGTGATCGGAAAGAGCTTGAATGGATACTCAGGATGCATACAGAGGATGAACGCGAGAAGAGGAGGGCGATCTCGATAATCAATAAGTATGGGTCGATTGAATACGCCCGGAAAGTAGCGGCAAGGATCGTAGAGGAAAGCTGGAGTATGGTGGATGGGTTCCTCCCCCAATCGCCGGCTAAAGAGATGTTGAAAGCCTTAGCCCATTACCTAATTGAGAGGCAAGTGTGACGTGTCGAGTATCTGACGCTGATCATTTACAAACATGAATCTTTGGTGGGTTGTTTGTCATCTCAGGATATTAGGGAAATTGTTAGGAAGATCGCCATAGCAAATGCGATCGCTCATAAGGGTAAAGCCCAGAGTGGCCCTGTTCTTGGAAGACTGCTCGCGGAAAGGAATGAGTTGAAGTCGAGGATAGATGAGATCCGCAAGATAGTTGAGGATGTGGTCCAAGAAGTGAACATGATTCCTGTGGAAGAGCAGATTGAGATTGCGAAGAAAAATTGGCCGGAAATCCTTTCAAGAAGCAAGATTGAGGAGAAGAAGGTACTTCCACCCTTGCCTAACATTGAGAAGTATTCGCAGATTGTAACAAGGTTTGCTCCAAACCCGGACTGCGTTCTACATCTCGGATCTGCCAGGGCGATAATTCTCAGTCATGAATATGCTAGGCTGTACAATGGTCGTTTCATACTTAGGTTCGAAGATACTGATCCGAGATTAAAACGTTCGTCGCTAGAATTCTTTGATCTGATAAGGAATGATTTGGAATGGCTTGGTTGCAGGTGGGATGAGGAGTATATCCAGAGCGATAGAATGGAAATCTACTACCAGTATGCTGAGAAGCTGCTAAGAGATGGAAACGCGTATGTTTGCACTTGCAAGCGAGAGGATTTCCGAAGGAAGGTTATGAAAAGGGAGGCCTGCCCCTGTCGAGACTTAACTCCGGAGGAAAACATGGTCCGGTGGAAAAGGATGATTGATGGAGGATATGAGGAAGGGGAGGCGGTTATGAGGATCAAGACGGATCTCGAGCATCCTAATCCAGCGGTTCGCGACTGGCCTGCTTTCCGTGTGATATCGCCGAAAAAGTATCCTCATCCTAGACTGGGTGCAAAATATTATGTGTGGCCGCTCTTTGCCTTTGCGAATGGTGTTGATGATCACCTAAACGGTGTCACCCACATCATCAGGGGAAAGGAGCATCTTACCAATCAGATGAGGCAGGAGTATCTGTATCGATACTTAGGATGGAAGTATCCGGAGGCAATTCATTATGGGAGACTAAAGATTGTTGGCGCCTCTTTAAGTAAATTTAAAATCCTGAGGGGCGTTCAGGATGGAACATATACGGGGTGGGATGATCCGCGCCTTGCAACTTTCATGTCGCTTAGGAGGCGTGGCATAACGCCTGAAGCGATTAAGCGCCTCATCATAGAGATTGGCCCCAGACCCGTGGATATAACACTTAGCTGGGAGAATCTGTACGCCATCAATAGGAAGATTGTCGACCCAATTGCGGATAGATACTTCTTCGTAGATGATCCGGTAAGGCTCGTAATTAATGAGGTTCATAAGGAATTCGTAGCTAGAATCCCCCTTCATCCGGATAAACCTGAAAGGGGAAATCGTGTACTCAGGGTTGAGCCGGATGGGGGAAAGGCTGAGATTTATGTTTCAAGCCGCGACATGGGACTTTTGAATGTTGGAAAAATTGTTAGGCTGATGGAGCTATTCAATGTGAGGGTTCAGAGTGTTGGTAGTAGAGAAATCACCGGAGGGTTCGTAAGCGAATCTTATGAGGATGCTAGGAGGGTTGGGGCGCCTCTAATTCACTGGTTGCCGCCTAGGGATACAATTTCATGCCACGTCGTGATGCCAGACGCATCAATTAGAAAGGGGCTGGCTGAAGGGAACCTACGTGGGGTCTCAGTTGGCCAGATCATCCAGTTTGAGCGTTTCGGCTTCGTCAGAGTTGACAAGACAGGTGAACCGACAATAGTGTTTTTTGCTCATAGATAACTGCAAACCGCGAAAATCAGATTCCTTTGACTACTGTTAAATAAGAATTGACTGAATCGATTATTCTTTTTCTCTGTCCGCCTTCTTCAAGGTTGCTAAGGCCTTTTCGGCTACTGAAACGCAGCTTAAAAGGTCATCTATCGTTGAAAGAAAGGTCATAAGGTTCTCGTCTTCGTAGGTTATTAAAACTGAGACTTGGTTTCCTCTTCGTGAGGATTTTATTGAGATGTTTTTGGGTGTTTTGAGATTATCTGGTGAGACTGCTTTGAAAATAGCTTCAGCCTTTCTTGAATCATCATATTCAAGGCTAATTTTGGCTTCCACTTTCACTCAGACTCATCAAGCTAGCCCTTACTAAATCATTAACGTATGCGATGAAGCTTTTAATATGCTCGATGGGAACCTGTGCCCCTGCGGCAATATTATGGCCTCCTCCGATTCCTGAAAACTTCTCTGCCGATATTCTCATGATCTCCCCTATGTTGAATCCCTTTTCCGTCATTTTTTCATTTGTTCTCGCCGAGAATTTCGCTATGTTTTCCTCTGGAACAATTGAATAAGCTATCAATGGTTTCTCGCTTTTAGGCAGGTTCGTTGCCAGTATTGATGAGATTGTGCTCACTAGGCTCTCATTAATGTTCTGGCCGCCATGTATCACGTAAATGCTGTCCATCTCCTCTATCCTTTCCTTATTCGTTTCTAACAATTTTAGGTGCTCTGAAATGAGCTGCCTATATTCCTCGAGGGCTACATTCGCTTCCGCTAAAGCCGCGTTGCGGTCGCCTAAGCATATCGCAATTCCTACACCAGCCCTTCCCGTTCTTCCTACAGCGTTTAAAAGCATGGAATACTCTCTGGCGTCTCGAAGTGGGGTCCAAGGCTCTTCACGCTTAAGCACGTAGGCTGTGCCGATTAGGCTTGTGGCGGACTCGCTTCTGTAACCCTTCGACAAGAGGTACTCGCATAAACCAGAGAAGATTCTTTGTTTCTCTTCATGTGAAAGGTCTCTTAAAGCCAGCCACTTCTCGTCCCTTTTGAGCGGAATTCCCAGCTTAGTGAGAAAGGCTATGGATCTATCCTCCTGTCCACTTATACCCGGTATATACGGGTTGGTTGTCAACGCTAGCGCTTTATATATGGGTCTTGTCTCCCTTCCGAATAGTAGGAGATCGGTCTCTTCTTCTAGGTAGCCAGCTTTTACCGCATCCTCAACAATGATTTCGTTAACGCCGCCTAGCCTCCTCTCCTCATACTTGTCTTGCATATCGCCTAATGCTCCGATTACGGCGAGATGGGCTAGGTCAACATTATTCTCCGAGATTGCCTTGGATGCAAGATAGACTGTTCCGGCTCCGCTTAATTCCTTTCCGCCGTCTATCCCGCAAAGTGTTGGATTTATATGCAGTATACTTTCGTCATCCCTACCATCTTCAGGTTGGTGATGATCGAATATGATTATGTTTTTCGCTTCAGCCTTTTCTTTTATTAAGCCCAGATTTCCCCCGCCCATGTCACACATGATTATGATGGAATCCTTTTCCAAGGAAATTTGTTGTAGAACCTTTTCGTCAAGCCATCGCTCGATGCGTATTCTAAATGCCGCATCCAGCCTAGATAAAAAAGCTCCGGCAATCCCGGCTGCAGATATGCCGTCTGCATCTCGATGAGATATGACGAGAAAACCTAATCCGTTGTTCGCTGCCTCTAAAATCCTTTCGGCAGCCTCTTTCGCCCTATCCATTAGGTCCGAGGTTCTCTTGTTAAAGGCCATAATAATTCAGGCTACCTCGTTGTGAGCACCAGCGGCGTGTACTTCCAATCCGGTGGTAATACGCCTTTCCGTTTATAGTATTCTGATAGGTTGTGGATTTTAGACTCGACGATGAGGATGGCCCTCTTATTATACTTGTCGGCCTTATGTTTCTCGACGTGAGCGCGTAGTCGGGCCGCTTTCCTGAGGAGAGATTCGAGATCCTCTGGAATAGAGGGTGCGATCCCATGCTTCTTCAGTATATCTGTTATGCTCTCTCCTGTGGCAGCCTTAACGAGCGGTATACCGTATTGATCCCTCAGTATCACGCCTATCTTGCTTGGGGAATTGCCCTCCCTGGCCAATTTGACAACTAGCGCCTCCACCTCTTCAGAGGTGTATTTTAGCCAGGCGGGGCTCCGTCTGCTAAGCGGTCGAGTGGAATGAGTCTTCCCCTTCTCCTTCTTGGGCACTTCTTATCCTCCGTCAGGGTCTTTCATAACTGGAAATCAGATATTTAAAAGCTTTGTCAGAATAGTATTTTTATTATGTTAAGATGTTTAAAGACTTCCAAATTGCAGTACTTTTTGTCGCGAATTTAGGCGTCTGCAAATATATGTTTTAGAGACTGATGATTTCATACATCCGAACGTTAAGATTTAGTTATTTCGTTGAGTTGTTCGTTTTAATTTGCAAGGCATCAAATACGTATGCCATCCGCATAATGCAGTAGTAGATCTTCGCCAAATATGAGTCAAGTTCCTAGATCATATGCCGCCCTCAGATTTGTACCATACCGCGAATTTTCGTAATGCTTGAGCGCGGTGAGAGAAGAGGTTCTTCTCATCGATAGGCATCTCTCCAAACGTTTTACCGATTGAGTTATCCGGTTCAAATATTGGGTCGAATCCAAAACCCGAATCTCCACGGGGCTGCAACACTATTCTTCCTTCGGCAACACCTTGGAAACACTTGACGCCTCCTCTTCCATTGCAGAAGGCGACAACTGACTTAAAGAAGGCCCTACGATCATCTTGGCCCTCTAAGAGCTTTAGAACCCCTCTTACCCCTATTGTTCTATAGACGTAGTTGGAATACGGGCCTGGAAAGCCGTTCAACGCATTTATGAATAGGCCAGCATCCTCCACAATTATGGGCAAGTGCAATTGCTCTGATGCCTCCAAGGCGCTTCGAATAGCTATCTTCTCAATGTCGTCTTCTTGAATTTCCACTGCTTTGATCCTGAGCATGGCTAATGATACTCCGAACTCTCTAAGAACTTTACGTGCCTCATTAAACTTGTTTATGTTCGAAGTAACCATGAATACTAATTTTCCAAACGGGAAAACATTTGATGCTAAGCCACCACACCCCATAGCCTTTCATCTCTCCGCCACGTATCTCCCCCTCTTCTCTATCTCCATAATCTTCCTCATCACTTTCTCGGTCTCTTCCTCTCCCATAACCTTCATGTACCCGCTTATAACCGCCTTGAAGCATTCGTCCGCATACCTGTAATGCGTGCTGGCAAAAGCCCTCTTCATGAGATGCAGATCTACGCCCCTAGGCTCCAACTCACTCGTCTGCTCGCTTAGACCAAAGTCGACGAAGACTATTCTGCCCTGCGGCGTCAAAATTAGATTTGAAGTTGTTAGGTCACCGTGCACTATTCCGGCCCTATGTAGTTTACCGATCAATTCCCCGATTCTGACGCATATATTTATCTTCTGCTCCCTGGGTAGCCTATCAAGAACATTTTTAACCTGTTCACCCTCAACATGCTCCATCACTATAGTCGCCTCCTCAGGTTCAACTAGGAATATGATGGGTGTCGGAACACCAGCCTCCTTAGCCCTATGCATGATCATAGGCTCATGCTTCGTTCTATACTCCCGAATCTGCCTATCAAGCTCAGCTATCCTATACGCTTTTGGAAGCCTCTTCTTGATTACTACTTCCCTACCATACCATTCTTCGATGTAGAGGCTTGCCTCCGCACCCTTCTTAAGCAACATCTTCATTCTTCACCCACGGTATTTCAACCTCGTCAAGCCGCCACTTAAGCTTGACGAAGCTTCTTTCGATTGGAATGGTAAGAGAATGCTTGAATGCCAATATGCCTGTCCACGCTATCATTGCCCCATTATCTAAAGCGTATTCCTTCGGCACCGCATGGAAACTGGCATTATGCTCCTCCGCCATCTTCTCAATCATGGTTTGAAGCCTCCTGTTCGCAGCAACCCCGCCGGTAAGAAGTACCTCCCGTTTCTCGGTGTAGGCTAAAGCCCTTTCAGTCACCTCAGTTAGCATGGAGAATGCAGTCTCCTGAAAACTGAAGCATATGTCTTCAATTCTATATTTTCCGCCTTGAAGCAAAGAAATCGCAGAGGTCAGTAAGCCACTGAATGAGAGGTCCATCCCCTTCACGGTATAAGGTAAAGGGATAAGTTTCTCGCCTCTAGAAGCAATTTCCTCAACGATTCTTCCAAGAGGCTTACCCCCATCCCGCCTTAGTCCCGCCTCCCTGGCGAATGTGTCGAAACAGTTTCCAACAGCAATATCCAATGTCTCACCGAAGACCCTATACCTTTTCTCAGCGAATGCTGAAACTATAGTATTCCCGCCAGACACGTAAAGAGTAATGGGATCCTTCACGCCGCAAACAAGCTTCCCAATCTCTATATGTGCGACACAATGGTTCACCCCAACGAGAGGAAGGTTCAAGTAGGATGCCAATGCTCGGGCTGCTGTTGCACCAGTCCTCAAGCAAGGACCAAGCCCAGGCCCCTGCGAAAAAGCTATAACGGCCAGATCTTCCGGCCTAAGTCCAGCCCTTTTTAGAGCCTCAGCCAAAACTTTACCTGCAACTAATGCATGATGCCTAGCAGCCTCCCTTGGATGTATGCCGCCCGCTGGAGGAATATACGTGTCATTAACATTTGCCAAAACTTCGCCGTCGAATGAGACTATGCCGACTCCGAAGTCGTCGGCGGTGCTCTCAATCCCAAGGCAATAACGATCCTGCATTCGAATCAATGATTTATACAAGTTTCTTTCTTAAAGGCGTGACTACCGAAAGCTTGACCGGAACAATCTACTCGCATATTTTTATCTACGGTCCGCAAATAATAATATATGTGATACTTAATGTGGTGGCTGCCATGACGAGACAAGAAGATATGGAGCAGAAGGCCCTACAGATAATCATGAATTCAGGTGAAAAAGGGATACTGCAATCTGAGCTTTGGAGACAGATGAACGCAAGTAGCAGGGAAGGGTCACGCATCTCAATTAGGCTTGAGAAAAGGGGGCTCATCCATCGCGAGCGTACTCTCTCGGATGGAAGATGGACCTACAGGTTGTTCTCGAAGAGGCAACCTATCACAATTGACTCAATCCTCTCATGCCCATGCCTAACATGCAATGAAAGCCTGAGATGCGGCGCAGGAGGAAAGACTAGCCCAAATGACTGCGAACTGTTAACTCAATGGATACTAGACTCTTCAGCGAAAGAAACTGAGGCATCGGGTGGAGGGGATGATTGACTAGCGACTGGAGAAGACGAAGGAAAGATCACTTCAGTAAGATGGCTAAGAAAGAGAATTATAGGTCACGCGCATCCTTCAAGCTTCTAGAAGCCATAAGAAAATATGGCTTCATAAGAGACGGGGACGTTGTAGTAGACTTAGGAGCCTACCCAGGAGGGTGGCTCCAGGTCGCGAGAGAGATAGTTGGCGATAACGGTTTTGTCTTGGGGGTGGATCTTCGAAAAATAGAGCACTTAGGCTTCGATAATGTCCAAACCATCATCGGAGACATCCTAGATCGCGAAACTGTGAATAGAATAAAGGCCATATTGCCAAGGCAGGCCGATGCAGTGATCTCGGATGTTTCGCCAAATGTTTCTGGAGTATGGGAAGTTGATCACGCAAGGCAGATAGAGCTCGCTGAACGCTCGCTCAGCATAGCCATTTCAATTCTGAGGGTTGGAGGGTCATTCTTCGTTAAGGTCTTCAGAGGTGAACTATTCGAAGAGTATCTAAAGCATGTTAAGAATTTCTTTCTAGATGTTAGAGTATTCAAGCCTAAGGCAAGCAGAACCGAAAGCGCAGAGATCTACGTGCTCGGCCTGAATTATCAGGCTTAGCATATGCCGTAACCTTCAATATTCACCCTGCTGCAATTTTAGAGATGATCTCGACTGCCGTCTTTAACCCGTCATATCTGGCGACTACTCTCCTGATCTCCTCAACATTCCTTCTATATTCCTGATCGGTTAGCATCTCCATAACCGCGTCAATAATAGTTTCCTTATTCACGCTCTCTTGCTCGAGCACTTTAGCTATTCCCATCTCATATGCCCTCTTAGCATTATTGATCTGCTCTGTGTGGCTTGGAGTGGGAATGAGAATAAGCGGCTTCCCATAAATAATGCCCTGCGTCAAAGTTCCATGCCCCGCCCTGGATATGAGGATGTCACAAGCCTTAAGAAACTCGAACCTATTTGGAATCCAGCTATATACAACCACATTCTTCTTACGCGCCAATTCAGCGGAGTTTCCAGGATTCCCAAGAGAAACCACGACTTGATAATTGTCCGGAAAGTCTAATGCGATGTTTTGTAGGACCTGAGCTATGTAAGCCCTTTCTTTTACAGGCCCGCTAATAGATATTAGAACTAATGGAAGATTGATGTCGAAACCAAGCCTTTGCCTGATCTCATCCTTACTAGGCAGCTCCTCCGGTCTCACCGGCAGTATTGGACCAATAAGCTCCACACGCTTCTGATAGGCGTTAGGTATCCTCAGGTTCCCAGCAGACAACGTGTATGGCGGCGGAAAGTCAGGTATCAATAGATACCCAGATCCACTTGTCCAAATCTTGCCGATTATGGCCAATGCTCCTGTATCAACAAGCTTCGCTAACCTCAGTAATCTTGATCTACGAGGTATAATTATCTGAAACTGATTCAGGATACATACGTCAGGAATGTTTAAGGCTCTTGCCGCCAAGAGAGGCGAGACCCTGGAGTCTGAAACTACTACATCAGGCTTGAATGCACGCATATACTTTATTTCGCATTCAATCTGATGAGTAAGAATCAACGACGCCAAAAATGGACCGGGATTAGCCACGGTCTGCCTAAAATCAACAGTCCCATCAGGCTTCACTCTGAACTCTATTGGAGGCGCCTCAAAAAATGGAAGACCCTCCTGTTTAAGATACTCGACTGCATCCCCGTAAGTCGAAAACAAAACCTCAGCACCATATTTGGCAAGATGCCTTGCGATTGGAACACATCTTCCTACATGCCCAAATCCAAGCCCGCAGACGCCGAAATAAACCTTCAAATCCCCTCACCGAACCTTATGAAATTTGTGACTGAGCATTATTGAAAGTTTCGCGAATCACAATATTCAAAAATAAATGAAAGCCTATGAATCTTTCATAATCATTGTCGACAAGAAACCATCCTACTTCTCTAACCCGAACATGTCTCGAAACCTTTCGCTATAGGTCAAGGGGTCAGTTTCCCTTACCGTCCCACTATCCACATCAACAACATATATGGAATGAAGCCTTGCGTTCCTTATTTCCTCAAGAGTAACAGGAGGATTGCTATAATACAGATCGCAAAGATCCTTCGCCTGTCTTATCTCCTCTTCACGGCGATGGCGAGGCGGCCTCAAAAATATTGGATGAATCGGCATTACATAATGAGGTGGAATTGCAAGGGCAAACTTGTCAGCATAACCGCTATATCTCGTGATCTTACTGGTTATCCTAGCATTTATATACGTTGTCGGATCAAGGGCGTGCTCCGGGGGGACAAACCCTGTTTCAACCTCGACTATCAGGCGTCCCATGCCCTTTTGCCCAAATATATCACATGAAATATTGTTCAAAGTCTTCTCAACCTCTACAGAATAGCCGGATAGAATGAGGTGCTTGGCGCAGACTAGCTCCATAACTGAATGGTTGATCTTTACCAAGTTCCTCCTATATAAAGCGATTAAATGATCCCTCAAGATGACCATTTCTCTGAGAATATTTTCATCATCCTTACAGAGTCTACTTACCAGCTTATCCAAGTCTTTCTCAAATTTCCCCAATCTTTTTTATTCCACCCGGATAGAGAAATTAGACATAGCCTCCACATTTAAGCTTTTATTTTAATCAGCAAAGAATCTTCAGTCAAAAGGGCTAGATCTCGCCTCAAGCAAGAAATAGAAGGCAGGAAACATAATGGTCGCCATAAATTAACTTCATAAGAGAATTTAGCCAAATATTAGGCTCTACTCAAAAATGCTGTACCTCTTAGTCAACTCTTATGTGCAAAAGACTTATATGTTACGGGGAGAATTTTTATTTCCCCGATCAGAGGGCAAGCTTCAAGTATTGCATTGAGGCAAGGACGCATTAACCGAAATGGCTGAAGGTTAATGCGTGAGAAAGACTTGCCTCAATGGGCCACTCAATACTTTAGGCGCAATGCGGTTAGGCCTCGAGCATACCAGTTTAAATGGCTGGAAAACTGGTATGCGACAAAGACGGTGCCTAACCGGGCTAAGCTTGCGCCGGAGGCTTAGTTCTGATCGGGGGTTCCAAAATTTTAAGACTCGACTGTTCTCAATCGACTTCTATACATCTCAATTATCTCTGATACTGTTGTCGCGTCTTCAGCTGATTTATCAATTCGATAGTTTCCAGTAAACCTTGGAAATCTGATGGCTAGGCCGCTTCCCCTTCTTATAACATCTTGCGCACATGTGTGGATTGGACTTAATGTGATTTCTGCACCTATTATTTCAAGAACAACCTTAGGCTCGAACCAAATGTCAGCTTCAATTTTAGATTCAACCCTTGGATGACGATGTGTGATCTTATGTTTCTCCATCATCTCCGGAATTTTGAGGAGGTCCTCATCTGTGAACCCTGATCCACACTTGCAGACCGTTTCGAAAACATCATCTTGAGGGTTGTACGCAGCAAGCAAAAGTGCACCGAATGTTCCCGCTCTCTTTCCCCTTCCATGAAAGGCTCCGACCACCACTAACTCTACAGTATCTATCATCTCACTCTTATAGTCTCGTTTATACTTGATCCATAACCATCCCCTCGCCCCGGCCTGATATATAGAGTCTTCGCCGATAGACTTGCATACAAGTCCCTCGCAGCCATTTTCTATAGCCTCCTCAAAGAAGCGTTCAAGCTCCTCAGGATTATCCGTCAGAATATAATTCGCTATGTTAATTCTCTCATTTGGTTTAATTATCTGTTCAAGGACCCTGTGCCTAGTCTGGTAGGTCTCAGCAGTAAAGTCTTTTCCGTCTGCATATAACACGTCGAAAACGAAAAGTGAGACCGGATATTCCTTGACGGCTTCTTCTATACCATACTTCCGCCTTCTATGCATCAGTTCTTGGAACGGCTTCATCTCGCCAGTGTCAAGATCCACCGCAACACACTCAGCCTCAATAATGGCTTGATGAGGAATTATCCATCCCCGAACTAATTCAACAGCATCTGGATACTGATCCGTTATATTCTCAAGTCTCCTAGAAAAAAGTATGACTTTGTCCCCGTCCTTGTGGGCCTGTATCCTTTCTCCATCATACTTGTACTCAGCTATGCATCTTCCACCAAGTTTTTCCAAGATCTCCCTTGGCGAGCTTAAACGTTCGGCAAGCATAGGCCTGACAGGGCATCCTATCGAAACCTTAAAATCCTTAAGCCCCTCTACACCCATCTCAGCAGCGGCTTTTGCCACCTTCCCAAGGTCAGAGGAGACATTATATGCTCTCTCGAATAGGGGTCTTGTCTCTTTCCCGCCACCGTAGGCGATGGCTAATGCGTCGAGAACAGTCATATCTGCGATGCCGAGGCGTAGCTTACTTGTCACCGTCCTTATGAGATACTTCGCCTCTTTAGGTGTAGCATCCATGAGTAGGCCAGTCAAAAGATTTATCTTCTGATCAGTGGCGCCTGCCCCTGTGGTCTTCGCCATCTTGTCAAGGGTGTGATATACCCTTTCAACTGTAAGGGGATGAGTGAAAAAAGTAGACTGGAGCCTTTTTGCCAGCATCTTCTGAGCGGTCTCCCCTAGATCTCCAGTTACCTTCAAGTCTTCTTCAATCTCACTTTCCTTTCTACCACTAGCTCTTGCAACAGCTCTTACAGCAAGTTTCTCAGCCACTCCTATCTCAATCCCAGTAAAATCTGGGTAAAGTTTTCCCTGCGTTAAATAAACAACTTTATCGATCAATGTCTTCGGAGTTTTTCTAAAAAACTCTACAAGGTAATCCGTCATCTCAAGCCTCTTAGTTGTATCTTCAATTTTTTCATATGCCTCAGCAACCAGAGAATACATCAAATTTGATTCCCTCTAATAACTTGGTTAGAAGCAACTTCACTCACGTACCTTCACCCCACAATTTGGACAGTAGATTGCGTCGATTGGCAGTCTCTGCCCACATTTATAGCAGAATCTGGGATTAAAGGCTACAGGAACGCTCTGAATAAGTTCTACCTGTGTTAATGTCTCTTCACTTTTACGCAGCATGTGGTACAGGTAAGTCATGCTGATTGGCTGAAGAGGTTGCATGATGGATGTAATAACACTTACAATTAGCCAACGTGCAATTACGTTTTCACCCGCAACCGCATTTCCAACAAGATATCCCAAACCATACATCAAATAGGTCAGGGCTAGAATCAGAAAGACCCTCATCCAATAGTTGCTGGCCAGTTTTCTGCTACGCCGAAAACTCACGATTACCCCTGCATCCTCAATAACCGCAACTTGAACAGATAAGCTGAAAAGAACAAATGCGTAGAGACCTGGAAAGATCAAAAAAATTGTTCCCACAACCACAAGAAAGCTATAAGCCAAACTGACCATTAATACTGACCAAACATTCGAGAGGAAAAGGCCCAAACTTTTTCTTAAACTCATTTCTCGACCTCCAATGAGAAAATGGGTGCATGCAGTAGCTATCCCATATGGTAAAGAATAAAAAGTCCATATCGCCACTGTCAATGCGCCAGCTATCGGAACCGCTATCGAAAGATAATTTATCAATGAAATAAGAAATTCCTCAGAGAAATTCTCAGTAAGAGTGAAGGATGGAAGAAAACATTTTGCGAGCCCAACGATCCAGATAACCGCAATATTCGTTAGTAAAAAAGGAAGATAGAAGACTGCAGGCTGTGAGACATAGATCCTGAAAGCTTCACCCATAACCCTTCCAACAGAGGGTACATGAATGATGTACCGATCCTCAAATGATTTAGGAAACACTTGATCTTCGCACCTTTAACCATTAAGGATTACTTGGCAGCCCTGAATCGATAATTAAGCTTATATTCCTCGCAATTATTCTTTGCGTTGCAATGATCGCCTCAAAGTCTCATGTTTTATATTCTACTTTCCTATTATAAGGGATAGTGACTGCGAAGGAATCGGGCGGGCATGGGCGTAGATTTAAGCGGACTTGTACCGAAGACCCCTGTCGATCTGAGAAGTCTCAGCGGTAAGCGGGTCTCAATAGACGCGTATAATGCTCTCTACCAATTCCTTGCGATAATTAGGCAGCCCGACGGCACTCCCCTTAAGGACAGGAGCGGAAGAATAACAAGTCATCTCAGTGGCTTGTTCTACAGAACATGTAACCTACTGGAGTTAGGAATCAAAGTGATTTACGTATTCGATGGAACCCCACCAGACCTCAAAGAAGCAGAAATAAAAAGAAGATCAAAGATTAAGGAAGAAGCCCAGCTCAAGTACGAGAAGGCATTAAACGAAGGCAGGATAGAGGAGGCGAGAATGTACGCCCAGATGACCTCCCGTCTGAAGGATTATATGGCCGACGACTCAAAACGTCTCCTAACATACATGGGGGTCCCTTGGATCCAGGCTCCCTCCGAGGGAGAAGCACAGGCGGCACATTTAGTAAAAAAAGGGGACGCAGACTACTGCGGAAGCCAAGATTTCGACAGCCTACTATTCGGGGCCCCCCGTCTCCTCAGAAATTTAACGATTTCCGGCAGGAGGAAGCTGCCGAGGAAGAATGTTTACGTCGAGGTTGTACCTGAAGTTGTCGAACTTGAAAAGGTTCTAAAAGAAAACGGCATCACAAGAGAGCAACTAATCGACATAGGAATACTGATCGGCACGGATTTTAATCCGGACGGCGTGAAAGGCATGGGACCAAAAACAGCACTAAAACTTATTAAGAATTACGGGTCTCTTGAGAACGCTCTCGCCGTCTTGAAGGATTTAGAATTTCCCGTGAACCCCGCATCAATACGAGAAATTTTCCTACATCCACAAGTAACCGACACATACAGGATTGAATGGAAAGAGCCTGATGTTGAGGAAACTGTAAAATTTCTCTGTGGAGAAAGGGACTTTTCTGAGGATCGAGTTCGAAAAGCCCTAGAAAAAGCCATTGAAGGCATGAGTGAATCTAAGGCTAAGAAAACGCTGGAATCATGGTTCAACTAATCATTTCATGTAAAAAGGTGGTGTATAAATACAAGATTTATTAATTGTTCGAGAAGCAATATTTTCCGCCAAACCTGAGAAAACAAGATGGGGGGAAAGTAAACACGGTGAATCCTGTATGAAGATCCGAGAAAACGAAGCATTGATCCTCAAGTTACTAAAGGAAGCTGGAGGCCGTCTCCTCCTGAACGATGTTGTGAAAATCAGCAAACTAACACATGCAGCAGCTATGCGTGCAGCAATGTCCCTCGAGCTCAAAAATTTGATTAAAATAAGTGAGAAACAAAGTTCAATAGCAAAACTGACCGATGAGGGAAGATCATACGCGGAGAGTAAGCTCCCGGAGAGACTCTTGATCGAATCTCTTCAAAGTCTCGGCGGCGAGGCGTATATTGAAGATGTTCTACGACAAGCCAATTTAAGAAAGGAGATGCATGTCATTTCTTTGGGGTGGGCCATTCGTAAGGGATGGGTGAAGGCGGAGCCG
This sequence comes from Candidatus Bathyarchaeota archaeon, assembly GCA_025059045.1. Classification (NCBI taxonomy): domain Archaea; kingdom Thermoproteati; phylum Candidatus Bathyarchaeota; species Candidatus Bathyarchaeota archaeon. The sequence continues at coordinate 77,029 of JANXEA010000013.1, forward strand.
CAGGGAGGTAAGATCCAGCTCATAGGGGAGCCAGCTGAGGGAGAAGACGAAAAACTTCTTTCGCTCCTAAACAAGAGAGGAACAATTAATATTGAGGACCTTGACCCTCAACTTCAAGAGGCCCTCAAGGTTCTAAAAAGAAGGAACCTCGTCATCGTACGCGTTGAGAAACTTATAGACCTAGAGTTGACTAAGAAAGGTTTGGAAGAGATTGAACGTGGAATCGAAGTTCTGAGGGAGGTCAGTCAACTCACGCCGGAAATAATAGTTTCTGGAAAATGGCGTGAATTAGCATTGAAGGAATATGACATTAGAGCGCCCGTGGCTCGCACATGGCCGGGAAAGAAACATCCCTACCTGAGATTCTTGGACGAATTGAAGGAAAAGTTGGTTGCCCTAGGCTTCAAAGAGATGACGGGGCCAATTGTGGAGATGAGCTTCTTCAATTGCGATGCACTCTACATGCCGCAGGATCATCCGGCAAGGGAAGTTCACGACATGTATTTCATAAAGGATCCGGAATACGGTGATCTCAGCAGGTACAGACGTTTCCTTGAAAATGTAAGAGAGACGCATGAAGGAGGATGGAAAACAGGGTCTAAGGGATGGAATTACCCATTTTCAGCATCAGAGGCTGCGCGCCTAATGCTTCGCAGCCAGACGACATCATTAAGCGCTCGGACATTAATGAGCGAAGATCTAGAGATTCCTGGAAAATACTTTGCAATAGCTCGCTGCTACCGACCCGACGTCATTGACAGGACGCATTTGACAGAGTTCAATCAAGTGGAGGGTATAGTTGTCGGAGAAGGATTAACCCTCCGAGATCTTTTAGGGATACTGGAAAAATTCGCTAAGGATGTTGCAGGCGCCGATAAAGTGAAGTACAGACCCGATTACTTCCCATTTACTGAACCAAGTGTTGAACTTATAGCCTATAAGGAAGGGTATGGCTGGATGGAGTTCGGCGGATCAGGTATTTTCCGTCCAGAAGTCACTTTACCCCTTGGAGTAGAGGTTCCTGTCCTTGCATGGGGTCTAGGGGTTGACAGGCTATTCATGATGAAGGCAGGAGTCGACGACATTCGCTATCTTTTCACTCATAAGCTTGATTGGCTAAGGGAAATGAGGGTGGTTTAGATGCCGACGGTGGAATACATAAGAGAAGACTTGGAATCTCTAATAGGCACACCGCTGCCAAGAGAAGATGGCGCCTTAAACGAGATTCTGCTATACGTAAAAGGCGAAGTAAAACACGTCGATGATGAAGAAATCCACATAGAATTCAAGGATAGTAACCGTGCAGACCTATGGGGCGCAGAAGGACTTGCAAGAGCATTAAGAGGAATCATGGGATTGGAGAAAGGATTAAAGAAATATGAGATCAAAGGCAACTCAGGTGTCGATGTATTCGTTGACAGAAGACTAAGCAATATCAGACCTTATATCGCTTGTTCAGTCGTCAAGAATGTCAAGCTGACTGGCGCCGCCATTAGACAACTGATGCATTTCCAAGATAAACTCGATCAAACTTATGGGAGAGATAGGCGGAAAACATCGATTGGACTATACAACTTCGACCTGATAAATCCGCCTCTAGATTATAAAGTAGCCGAACCGGAAGAGATCCGCTTTATCCCATTAGATTTTGATAACGAACTATCACTAAAGGAGATATTAGAACTTCATCCTAAAGGGTTGAAGTATGCCCACCTAGTCAGGCCGCATCCAGTTTGGCCCATATTCATGGACTCTAAGAAAAAAGTCCTTTCTTTTCCACCAATCATAAACTCGAATGACTTGGGAAGAATCACAGAAGAAACCGTCAATGTTCTGGTCGAAGTCACCGGGACATCCCATAAAACGGTGCAGGATACCCTGAGAAATGTAACTTTCGCCCTAGCTGACCGTGGAGGAGAAATCTACACAGTGAAAGTTCACTACCCCTGTGAGAATATGGGCGTTGAAGTAACCCCGCGCATAGAGACCGAGAAGCATAAAATAGAGATTAGATACGTGCAAAAGATACTTGGATTAGACATTAACCTATCTCAAGTCATAGAATATTTAGAGATGTTTAGATACGGGGTAACTGAGATATCGGAGTCCCACATATCCGTAGAGGTGCCTTGTTATCGTGTGGACGTTTTACATCCAATCGATATAGTTGAGGACATCGCGATAGCTCATGATTACAACAAGATTCAGCCAAGATGGCCTCAACTCTCAACCGTTGGAGGGCTATCTGAAAAGACGCGATTAGCAGATATTACGCGGGAACTCATGATCGGCTTAGGGTTCCAAGAAGTACTCACATACTCCCTGACTAGCCAAGAAATTCTATTCGCGAAGATGAATGTAGAGCCGGAAAAAGTAGTTGAAATTGCAAACCCAAAACTCACTTCTATGACTTGCCTTAGGAGCTGGTTGCTTCCTTGCCTTATGGAATTCTTAAGCCATAACCTTCATGTGGAATACCCGCAAAGAATCTTTGAGGTGGGTCCATGCGTTATCCCTGACCCAAAAGAAGAGAATAAAGTCCGTGAATTCAACGATCTCGCCGCGGTGATCATTCACTCCGAAGCCAATTTCACAGAGGCGAAATCGATACTAGACGCATTCCTTTCGAACCTAGGAATCGCCTATGAGATTTTAGAATGCGATCACGGCAGCTTCATACAGGGAAGGACGGGGAGAATAATGGTCGGTGATGAGGAAGCCGGCATAATAGGAGAGATACATCCACAAGTTCTCTGGAATTGGAATCTTGAAAATCCTTCAGCCGCATTCGAGATTAACATTGACAAACTAAGAAAGCACCTCAAAACCTCTGGCAGAGGCACATAGATTAAATTAAATCTCCAGTTCTCTTCAAATTTTAATTTAGGAAAAATTTATTTTCCCCTGCGCAATCACTTTCAAATGGTTATGAGATGAGCCAATAATCCCGCCGACCCTCATCTATGAGGTCCGCCTAAACGGACTCGACCGAGATGGAAACCTTATCCATCTATGGGGGAGGGCGTACCCAGGGGCGGAACAAGGCGGGCGTGGGTGTCAAAACTCCGCGTCAGAGAGAGCCCAGTTGAGAAGAGCGCGCCCGCTCTGCAGTGAAACTGGGTGTTAGTAACGCGGAACACATTGACACCCACGATAAAATTCTACGCAGATATGAATATCTGGAAGAACGAAGATGATGTATGCTGAGAGTTCATTTTAGATAATGGAACATATTTTAATCCATTACGCAGTGGAGGAAAAATTTCGGCGAAGAGAGATTACACCTTACGTCAAACTTGGCTTAGCTCTTTCTTCCTTCATATAATAATCTGTCCACTTTAGTTTGCGGGGATCCCGCTTCAATTTGATGGCATTCTTCCGACATTTACTGGAACAGAACCATTGTACAGTTCCATCATTATTAACATACATTATCCCAGTTCCTGGATGAAATTCATGACCGCAAAAACTACAACTTCGCGACTTTGGCATTAGTAACACCGGCCGCTATTTTCAACAAACCGAATGAGGCTCACTCCCTTCATTTAATTTTTCTAGCTTCTCTTTCAGTCTCTCGCAGCATGAGTATATCGTCCAGCCTTACAGGACCTTTAACATTCCTTGTTAATATTCGTCCCTTCTCCGGACCATCGAGTATTCGAACACGAACAACCGTCACTTCACCCGCAACCCCTGTTCTTCCAATAATCTGAATGACCTGCGCAGGTGTCGGTACTTCCTCTTCTTCTTTTCGGCTCATCAGCCTGATCCTTCCCTAATCTTCGCAACCCTTGCGATTATTTCTTTAATCAAGTCTCCAGCTTCGCCAGGATCTATTATTGAGGCAGAAGCAGAATTCACCTCAATACCCACGGAGGCGCCTAATTTAGCCTTGCTTGGAACAAAAACGTAAGGTATCTTCCTTTCATCGCATAGGATCGGCAGATGAGCAACCACTTCTGGTGGATCAACATCCTCGGCGATCACAACAAGCTTCGCCAAACCACGTTCAATAGCCTTAGTGGTTTCGTTAGTTCCCTTACGTACATTTCCCGTCTTAGAGGCTATTTGCAAAGCTTCATAAGCCGCGTTCGCAACTTCATTTGGAACTTGAAACTTAACATAGAACGGCTTCGACATCCAGACCACCGAAACCTCATCAACATACGTTTCAGTTTGCAACCAGGCTCCTAACTATTATGGGATCTCCCTATATATGTTGCGGTTTAATGATTTTTAACGGTCGCTCTAAAGACTATGGGGACGGTGTTGTCATGGATCTAAACTGTTACTACCCTTTTAACCTCCGGTACTCTTGCCTTCAAATATCTCTCTACACCGTATTGGATGGTCAACTGCGACATCGGACAACCAACACACGCACCCTTAAGTCTAACCTTCACTGTCCCATCGTCGTCCACATCGATCAGTTCAATATCCCCGCCATCAGCCCTAAGCCTGTACTGTATCTCACTTATGGCTTTCTCAACTTCCTTCTTCAATATTGCGCACCTAACCCTACCCAATAACCGTCAACATGAAAATATAAGTGTTTCCAAATATTACGTGCAGGTTATCTGGTCTTGATAATCGAACAGAATGCGTCCCATCCTCTGAGAAATCCGGAAAAATTGCCTCGATTACACGAGGATTTCCTCACGTATGAAGGATGCTTTTGGATGATTTTCTAATTTGACGAAACCTTCGTCCTAACCATTTTTTTTCCTTGCACATTCGCTCATCCGGGTTGGCAACTAAGGCTTAATCAACAATCTTCCCCCCCCCAACGAGGATAATGTTTTTTAGTTTCCATAGGTATCTTCTCAAGATAAATAAGTGGGTCCGAAGATATCCTATACTGGTTTGATGGAGAGGTGATGTGGATGTCCGTATTCGCAGTTCCCGGAGCGTATGATCGTGCAATAACCGTATTCTCACCAGACGGCCGACTGTTTCAGGTGGAATATGCGCTTGAGACGGTCTATCGCGGCCCAACAATAATCGGTATTGTATCCTCCGAGGGTGTAGTCATCGGAGCGGAGGAAAAGATTGAGTCAAAATTGCAGGATCCTAATTTCAGTCAGAAAATATATGAGGTTGATGAGCATCTCGGAGCCGCTGTTGTTGGCATAAGTTCTGACGCGCGTATATTGATCGACGAGTCAAGAGTGTATTCTCAAAGCAACAGACTGCTTTATGACGAAGCCATCGATGTAGAGATAGTTACAAAGAGAATAGGGGATATAATGCAACTCTACACGCAACATGCAGGGGTTAGACCTTTCGGAGTCTCCATAATCTTTGCAGGTGTAGATAAAGTTGGACCGAGACTTTTCACAACAGATCCAAGCGGTTCATACAGAGCATATAAGGCAGTTGCTATAGGGGTCGGAAGGGAAACATGCGAGAATATTCTTAAAGAGGAGTACCGAGATGACTTAACCCTTGAAGAAGCAATAAGATTGGCCGTAAAGTGCCTCGCGAAGTCTATCCAGTCGAGGGAAGAGCAGCCAAGGGTTAAGATTGCCGTTGTCCCCGCTAAAACAAGGAAGTTCAGACTCTTATCTGATGAGGAGGTTCAGAAGTACCTTAAAGAATTCTTAGGCAGTGGAACGTGATGAGTAAGAATTACACGGTTGCCAGAATAAATATAGATGGAAAAACTTTTGAACTTTTGGTTAAGCCAGAACCAGCCCTATCTTATAGAGAGGGAAAGCCTGTCTCCCTATCCGATATACTTGTGACTGATACTGTATATAGTGACGCAAATAAGGGTCTACGCGTCTCAGATGAGGATCTTAAGCATGCTTTTGGAACATTAGATATTCAGAAAATTGCGCAGACAATACTCCGGAAAGGTACTCTCCTACTTACCTCCGAGCAGAGACGCCGAATGATCGAGGATGTTAAAAAACAAATAATCGCCTTCATTTCCAGAAATGCTGTTGATCCGAAGACAAAGCTTCCCCATCCACCCACAAGAATAGAGCAGGCCTTGGAGCAGATACATTTCTCTGTAGATCCATTTAAGAGCGTTGAAGAGCAAGCTAATGAGGCGATCAAGCTTCTCCGATCAATTCTACCTCTAAGCGTCGAAAAAATAACAATTTCCGTAAAGATACCCGCGCAATATGCAGGCAGAGCTTACGGCGCTGTTAAATCTTTCGGCACAGTCAAAAGCGAATCATGGTTGAGTGATGGGTCGTGGTCGGCGACGGTGGAGATGGCTGCAGGATTTTATGGACCATTTCTCGAGAAGATCGGAGAAATTTCTAAAGGAACCCTTGAGGTAAAAATTCTAAAGTAGAAGGTGGTTTAGGTTTGTCAATTTTTTTCGGCGAAAGACAGATTGTAACCCCTGGGGATTTGTTGGCGGAAGGAGATTTTCTATCGGGCCATAACACCTACAAGTACGGATCCAAGATATATGCCAGCAGGCTTGGACTAGCTGAATGCAAAGGAAAAAGCATACAGGTTGTTGCGTTGAATAATTTTTATATTCCATCCGTCGGCGATCTTGTTATTGGAAAAATAGTTGACATAAACATGCATGGATGGACTTTAGACATAAACTCGCCCTATCTCGCAATACTGAAAGCTTCTGAAGCTCTTAAGAAACAGTTTCGGCCACAGAAAGATGAGTTATCCGAGTTTCTAGACGTGGGTGATTTGGTTTTCGCTAAAATTATCGCCTTTGACAGGACGCGGAATCCGAGCCTAACTATACGTGAACCCGAACTGGGGAAAATTACACATGGCCAAATTGTAAAAGTATCACCTGCAAAGATTCCTAGGATTATTGGAAGGAAGGGTTCCATGATTACCATGCTGAAGAGGGAGACCGAATGCAACATAACAGTCGGACAGAATGGTTTAATCCATATATCTGGCAAAGATCCGGAAAATGAGAGGATCGCGATTTTAGCGATAAGGAAGATCGAGCAAGAGGCTCACACCTCGGGATTAACGGACCGCGTAACTGAGATGATTAGAAAAGAAAGAGGTCAGAAAATAGAATGAGCAACCGTGTAAAACTCGTTGATGAGAATGGAATAAGGATAGATGGAAGAAAACTGAATGAGTTAAGACCTTTAAAATTAGAAGTAGGCGTACTAAGTAACGCGGATGGCTCCGCCTATATAGAGCAGGGCAAGAACAAGATTCTCGCCGCTGTATACGGTCCAAGAGAGGTTCATCCCAGACACCTCGCCCTGCCAGACAGAGCAATACTAAGATGCAGATATCATATGGCCCCATTCTCTGTAGAAGAACGAAAGTCGCCAGCGCCATCCAGGAGGGAGGTTGAACTTTCTAAGGCAATCAGAGAGGCGCTTGAACCAGCCATCTTCCTAGAAAAATTCCCCGGAACATCTATCGACCTATTCATAGAGGTGTTACAGGCGGATGGAGGGACAAGATGCGCTGGGATAACCGTAGCCTCGCTCGCTTTGGCGGATGCTGGCATACCAATGAGGGATCTTGTTGTGGCATGCGCGGCTGGAAAAGCCGATGGACATCTGATCCTAGACTTGAACGACGCAGAAGACAAGGAGGGAGAAGCTGACGTGCCAATAGCCTATATGCCAAACTTCAATGCGATTGTACTCTTACAGATGGACGGCTTATTAACTATTGAAGAGTTTAAACAAGCAATTGAGCTAGCATTAAATGGATGTAGGGAGATATACCGCCTCCAAAAGGAGGCTCTAAAAGCCAAATACCTCGCCATAAAAGAGGAGGTCGCAGAGGAAGTAGAAGAATGAACTCGATAATGATCTCCAAATTGAGGCAAAAACAGATTGCACAGCAGATTTCAGCGGGTAAGAGGCTGGACGGCCGGGGGCTAACCGAATATCGGCCGATCACCATTGAGACGGGAATAATTGAAAAGGCGGAAGGCTCGGCTAGGGTGCGATTAGGCAAGACGGAAGTTATGGTCGGGGTTAAGATTGGCCTGGGCGAACCATTCCCGGATCGTCCTTATGAAGGTGTATTAACAGTTAATTCAGAATTTGTTCCATTGGCTTCCCCCGAATTTGAAGCGGGTCCGCCGAGTGAAGAATCCGTCGAACTTGCAAGGATTGTAGATCGAGGGATCAGAGAATCAAAGGCGATCGATCTAATGAAACTCTGCATTATTCAAGGCAAGAAAGTATTTGTGGTTTTTATTGACATATACGTCCTAAATCACGATGGCAATCTCATCGACGCCTCAGCATTAGCTTCGCTAGCCGCATTAATAGATTCTAAGATCTACAAATACGAAGTAAGGGATGGAGATGTCGTGAAAAAACCGGGTTACGATCCGCTGCCAATCCAAAATTACCCAATAGCAGTAACTTTTGCCGACATAAGCGGCAAACTCGTAGTAGACCCCTGGCTGGATGAAGAGGAAGTTATGGATGCCAGAATAACTCTCAGCTTCGACAAAGACGGGAAAATATGTGCCGTACAGAAGGGGGGCTCTGGCATGCTTACTCCGCAACAGGTTATTGAAGCGGCTATAACGGGGAGAGAGAAAGCGGAATATCTAAGAAGAATGGTGGTGAAGGACTAGATGGGTAAGAAAAAAAGATTGAAGAAGATGGGGCCTGTAGGCGGCTTCGGCGTAAGATATGGTGCAACAACAAGGAAAAGGTATATCGAAGTCGTAACAAAGTCGAGAGACCGCTATACCTGTCCGCAATGTAACACTGAGAACGTCAAAAGAGAAAGTGTTGGGATCTGGATATGCGAGAAATGTGGATCAAGGTTTACCGGAGGCGCCTACACACCATTTACAAAACTTGGTGTAACTGCAGATAGAGTCTCAAGAACGAAATAAGAATGGAAATGTAAACAATACATGAGGGTTTAAACAGCGCAACCTATCCTCAGAGATGATTCTAATTACAACCTCGCGAAGACCTACTCGAAGAATAAGGTCACTCTGTAAAGACATGAGTCTTTTAATACCTAACACGGTGAGGGTTAACAGGGGGAAAATGAGCATTAGAGAGGTTGCTGAAAAAGCCCTTACCGTAGGCGAAGGCAAAGCGTTAATCATCGACCGAGGTCAGAACGGATGCGCTAAGATTAGATTTATTAGGGTAGAAAAAGAAGCCGCAACAATTCTAATTTTGCATATAAAGGGATTTAAGCTGATGAGGGAATTTAGAACAAAAATCTCAAAAGAACTGTACAGGGCTGCTTGCATAGAAGATAAAAAATTCCAAGATCAAGACGAGGAAAGACTTAAAAGGTTCTTGTCGGATTTTCTCGATTTGCCGCTCATGAGTCAAATTGCAATGAAAAAGGATCACACATATATTTCCTTATCATCTCAGTCGGAGCATCTCTTGAAACTTTCCTTTTATTCCTATCCGGGCAATATTGAGATAGGGCCACGTCTAACCATCTTAAGGGTTGAGTGGAAAACTTGACCAAGAAAGCTGAAGCGTTAATCCAGATTTATTTTCCCTCAAAAGAGGATGCAATAGTAGCTGAGAAGTCGTTGAGACCTGAAGAAAGAAGCTTGCCATCTGAACGTTCAAAGGTTCAGATTAGGCGGAGAGGTAGAAAAGTAACATTATATTTTGAATCGAAGGATGTGCCGGCGCTGAGAGCCTCTATAAACTCATTCCTATGTTGGATGTATCTTTTGAGAAATCTGCAGAATTTCATATACTTAGGCATAGAGAATGATGAATGTGACAAAGCAGAGAAATAAATTATCCTACAAAAGTCATGAAAACCTTATATGTGATCTCCATAAACACTAGGCATTATTGTTTAGACAGTTAAAGGTTCTCGCCAAATTCTTTAGAAGACTGTTCATGCTTGGCTTAAGATGGTGAAAATGAGCGCAAACATTAAAAAAATAGCGTTAGAAAGGATAGCTACCCTATTCCATCTCGCGAGAGAGGCGGCGAATGACAGACCGGAACTTGCGGACAGATATGTTGAAATTGCTAGAAAGATAGCGATGCGTTCACGTGTTAGAATTCCAAAAGAGTACAGAATCTTTTTTTGTAAACGCTGCAAACGTTTTTTGGTTCCAGGGGTTGGTTCACGAATACGAATACAACCTCGGAGAGAACCACACGTAGTAATCACATGTAAGCATTGTGATGCAAAAAGAAGAGTGCCGCTAAGAAGATCCTATAATAGAAGGAGTTGACTAATCTAAAAGTTTGTTCATCAAGAATGATTCAGGGGCAATCTCTATGAGAAACTAAAAAGTATTTATAAGACTCTGCAGAATAAGACAAAAGATGCCGCAAAGACGGAAGGAATGATATTGCCAACCCCCTATGACGTGCCCGCTCATATGCTAATCGAACGGCTCGCCGCCCACCTAAAGAATAATGTAGAGAGTATAAGGCCTCCTGAGTGGGCTCCATTCGTCAAGACTGGTGTATTCGCCGAAAGGCCTCCTGAAAACCCTGACTGGTGGTACATTAGGTGCGCATCTATCCTACGTAAGCTTTACATGAAGGGTCCAATTGGCGTTGATCATCTCCGCCAAGAGTATGGAGGCAGGAAAGATAGGGGAACTAAGCCTGAGCATACTCGTAAAGGAAGCGGGGCAATAGTGCGTAATGCTCTTAAACAACTGGAAAAAGCCGGGCTCGTAAGAACAGAGGAGAGAAAAGGACGGGTTATAACCCCTGAGGGGAGAAGGCTACTCGATCTAATCTCAACAGATCTCAAGAAAGAGTTGGAGAAACGTATACCAGAGCTCAAAAAGTACTAGCGGGGGTAACTTTTTTTGGGCGAAGATGAGGAGCTTGAGTCACTGCGTAGGAAGAGGCTGATGGAGATACAGCAAAGGCTTGTTGAAGAGCAGCAGCAAGCAGAATCTGAGAGGCGGCTCGAGATGCAGAAGCAAGCATTACTCAGAAAAATACTTACCCCCGAGGCAAGGCAAAGGCTGACAAATCTAAAGATGATTAAACCGGAATTTGCCACGCAGGTTGAATTACAGTTGATTCAAATTGCACAACAGGGAAGAATCAATCTGCCTATTAATGATGAACAGTTGAAAGAGATCCTTTTCAGGTTGCAGAGTGATAAGAGGGAGATAAGAATTAGGAGAGCTTGATATGGCTAGACATAAGCCTAAAGCGAAGAAGAAGAGGTTGATTAGAGCTAGTAGACTCAGCAGAGCTGTTCCAGCCTGGGTTATGGTTAGGACTCATGGTAAGGTAAGGCTGAGTCCTAAGAGGAGACACTGGCGAAGAACAAAAATAAAGCCGTAATGGTGCGTCACTAACCATGAGCAAGGATGAAACTGAAGAGAAGGGAAAAGTCGTCTCGGAACAAGAGTCCAAAAGTGAGGCTCAAGCTTCGATAAAAGAGGAAACCAGGGAAGAGGAAGAGGTAACAACATCTGCAAAGGAGAAGAGAGACATCGTTGAGGAGCGAGTTTACACAGTTCCACTAAGAAGAGCTTGGTTAGCCCCTCGCAATGTGCGTAGTGAAAAAGCTACGAGAACACTTAGAGAGTTTATTATGAAGCACATGAAAACCGGAATTAACTCCATAAAGATAACTAATGAGGTTAACGAGAAGATATGGAGTAGAGGCATTCAGAAGCCCCCCCGAAAAATCAGGGTGAGAGTGGAGAAAGACTCTGAGGGTGTTGTAACAGTCTATCTTGCAGAGAGGAGCTAGCCTGTTGCCGATCTTCCTGCTGGACGTGTTCGGCAGCCCCAGCATCGGTGTCTTCATAAAAGTTACTGAACGTTTCATTATAGTTCCCAACCATTTGCCAGAAAGCAAGGTGAAAAAGCTCCAAAACTGGTTTGACATAGATGTCGTAAGAACCAATATTGGAGGCTCAATCGTAGTTGGATCACTTGCCTGTGCGAACTCTCATGGAATCGTTCTACCACATTACATTTGGGATGAAGAGTTGGAGAGACTGAAGACACTAAAGGACGTGAACATTACAGTTGCAGACACCAAAAGAACAGCATTTGGAAACATGGTTCTAGCTAATGATTATGGAGCGATTGTAGACCCAAGACTCACAAATAGAGAGAAAAGGATAATCTCTGACTCTCTAGGCGTTGAAGTCGTTTCTGGAGAGGTTGCTGGGTTACCATATGTTGGAGCATTGACAACGGCAACAAACAAAGGTGTCTTAACCCATCCATTAGTCAAGCCTGAAGAAGAGAAGCTCTTGGAAAGCATCTTGAAGGTTTCTGTGGGTAAAGGAACGGTGAACTGCGGAATACCTTATATAGCGACTGGACTTATAGGAAACAGTAAAGTTGCGGTTGCAGGTTCCCTGACAACAGGGCCCGAGATATTCATGATCGGTCGGGCTTTGAGGATGGATGAGCAATATGACCGAAGTGAAAACCTACTTGATCTCCGGCAGAATAAGGAAACCTAACCTCAAAACGACATTCAAAAAGAGGATAAGGGCCTTAAAACCTGAAGACGCGATAGAGGAGATTTTCAAAACTCTTGGAAGCAAGCATAGGGTCAAACGCTATCATATAAAAATCGAAAGGATAGAGGAGGCCAAAGATGACCAAGCCGACAGTTGATGGTGAAACGAATTCGGCAAGTCAATCTGCGGAGACACCCGAGGAAGAGGCCAGAAGGCTAATCGTAGAGCTAAGGTTGCTTGAAGGAACAGCTGAAGCCCTACAATCGAGAATAAACTTCCTAAACGCCGCCTTCAATGAATTAACCCTTGCAAGTAAAACTCTGGAAGGAATCGAAAAAGAAAACGTTAATGCCTCGATCTTCGTACCCATAGGAGGCGGCTCATACATAAAGGCAAGTCTCAGCGAAACAGATAGGGTGGTATATGGTATAGGCGCAGGAGTGGCAATTGAGAAGTCGATTAGCGAAGCCAAAGATGGGATAGCGAATCGTCTATCCCAGATAGAAAGGACAAGACAGGCCTTAGAACAACAACTGACACAAGTCTTTCACCGCATCCAAGAAGACCAGAATAGAATCCAAGAACTGTCTAGAGCCTTGAGAACCCGTGAGAGATAATTAGGAATGTTTGAGAAGATTCGGCAAGGCGTATCAAACTTTATAGATAGGGTCGCCAAAAGCGAGCTGAAAAGCGAAGATTTGCAGGCAGCACTCCAGGATTTCAAGTTAACCCTCATTGAGAATGATGTTGCGGTTATCGTGGCGGACCATATATGCGAAGAAATTGAAAGAAGGCTGGTTGGCCGGAGAATAAATAGGTTCGAAGACAGGAGAGAACTGGTCAGAGAAACGCTGTTTTCCATCCTAATGGAAACATTGCAACCCACAGAGACTGTAGACCTCTTCGAATTGATTAATGGTAAGAGGGCAATGCGTGAACCGTTCACAATGGTCTTTATAGGGATTAATGGAACGGGAAAAACTACAACGATAGCAAAAATGGCTTACCACTTAACTAAGAATGGTTATTCCGTGGTGTTAGCATGTAGTGACACATTTAGAGCTGGGGCTATCGAGCAGATTGAGACGCATGCTAAGCGTCTAGGTCTCCCAGTGATTAAGCATAAATACGGCTCAGATGCTGCCGCCGTGGCTTTTGACGCGGTTCAATATGCGAAGTCAAGGGGGATAAACGTTGTGCTAATAGACACGGCAGGTCGAATGCAGACAAATAAGAACCTACTTATGGAGATGCAGAAGATCGTGCGTGTAATCAATCCGGACATGGTCATTTTTGTTGGAGACGCCCTCGCCGGCAATGACGCTGTTATGCAAGCAGAGGAGTTTAATCGATTCGTTAGGATTGACGGATCAATTATGGCGAAATTGGATGCAGATGCTAAGGGGGGAGCGGCGATTTCAATAGCCTACGTCACAAGGAAGCCGATTCTATTCGTAGGCACCGGACAGAAATATGAGGACCTAAAACCTTTTGATCCGGAGATGATAGCTAAACAAATAATTTATTCGCGGTGATTAATCTCTATTTAAGCGGAAGGAATGAGATTGCTATGAAAATAAAGCCTCCTCTGATTCTAGGTATACTTGGACCATTAGTAGCCTATATTTTTATATGGGTCTCGATTTCTTCATCTCCCTGGTTTAGCTGGTATAAGAATGCTCTTAGTGACTTGGGACATGCTGGAAGAAGCTCGTCCGCGCCCTTCTTTAATTTCGGTCTTGCCTTATCCGGATTTATTAATATAATTTACGCATGTACCGTGTTCAGGAGACACGCAAAATACACGAGCTACTGTCTAGCCTTCTCGGCATTTATGCTTCAACTGGTCTCCGTTTTCGACGAGATATACGGATTTATACACTTCATCGTGTCAGTATGCTTCTTCATTTCCGCAGCCATATCCTGTCTTGTATACGCTGTTGAAAAGAGATCATTCTTCGCTCTTATCGCCTTCGTTATTGGTTTAAGTTCATGGGTGCTCTATTGGTTGGGCATTTATAAAGCTGGTGTGGCAGTTCCAGAAATTATCTCAGCGATTGCAGTCACCTCTTGCATTTTCTTGTCTGTTTGGAGGATTGGAACCGAAACGGATGCAGAGAATAAAGCTAACGTGACTGTAGCGTAAGACGGTTCAAAATAAATTCAGTTTTTCATGTTAATGCAAGTAGTGACATCGGTTAAGATTTGAGTTTTCAACAATTAAAAAAAAGATTTATGTTGAGAGGACAAGATTTCCGATGGGAAACTGCATACTCCCATAGAGGATCATGTATGAAGGTCGCTGTGAGATATTTTGGAAAGATCAGAGAGTTATTTAATATTAAGAGAGAAGAATATGAAGTTCCTGAAGGTATTTCAATTGCAGATTTAATTGTAAATGTAATTCCCGAAGCACACAAGGAAGTCGCTGAGGTCTGGAAGGGAACGATCTTCAGAACTTTTAAAGGTGAAATATTGAAGGACAAAAATGGGATGCCGATTCTTCAAGAATACCTAATCCTAGTGAATGGTCGATCATGCAGACTCGAACATAAACTTAATAATGGAGACGAAGTTGCTATTCTCCCACCCTTCGGCGGGGGATAAAAAATGAAAAGAAGGTTTTGGTGTCTCTTATGAGAGTTAAGGTGAGCGATAAACTTGACGAATTGATAGATCTAATAGGCAGCTTAAGGAGAACGTCTGAAGAAATAGGTGCAATAATGGTGTTTATAGGAATTGTTAGGGGATCAGCAAACGGAGAAAAAGTCAGACACCTTGAGTATGAGGCACATGAGGAGTTGGCGGCTGAAGCGCTGCAAAGGATAATTGGGGATCTAAGAGAAAAGTATGGCATAATCGACGCAGTCCTAGAGCATAGAGTTGGTGTAGTAGGGGTTGGGGGAGACATTATGTATGCGATAGTGGCATCTAAACATCGGGAGGAAGGCTTTAAGGCATTAACTGAAATGGTTGAAAGAGTTAAACGTGAAGTACCAATATGGAAAAAAGAGGTAAGAGAAACAGGGCCTTGCTGGGTAGAGAATATTACCGAAGAGAGAGATTCATGCGTTTAACCTGCTTAGTTGATTAAAGATCTTCTCAATAGTTCTGTAAAGGCTTTTATACGTGCTGTACTTTGTCTCATAGAGTTTCTCTGCATCATCTTTCGGCGAGAAGCTCTGCTTTTCTTTGCATATTTTCGATGCAGCTTCCTCCACGCTTCTGTACGCCTTGACTCCAACACTCGCCAATATTGCTGCTCCTAAGGCAGCTGCCTCAGTCACATTTGGAACGATCACATTTCTCTTAGTGACGTCTGCCTTCATCTGGAGCCAGAATGGTGATTTCGCACCCCCGCCGATGGTGCGCAGTTCCGTTATGGGGGTTCCATGAGATTCAATGGCCTCCACATTGCTACGTAGCTCGTAACATAGCCCCTCAAGTATAGCTCTGATGACCTCCTTTTTGCTGTGAGCCAATGTTAATCCGATAAATGCCCCACGAGCATTTCTGTTGAATGTCGGTGTTCCGCTACCCTCAAAATATGGGAACAAAAATAGATCTATGGAGCCTATCGGAGCGTTTGAAGCCATAGAAGTCAGTATATCATATGGATCCACACCAAGCCTTTTCGCCTCTTCCTTCTCCTTATCTGCGAAATTGTCTCTAAACCATCTTAAAATGACTCCGCTTGTGGGATTGAAGCCGAACATGAAGAACTTGTCTTCAATGACATAGTGATGAACCGCGAATCCCTGCTGCCGCATCCTCCTTGTTAATCTCATGGACTTGAGGACAACGCCTATACATTCTACGGTTCCAGTAGCATCCATTGCAGGGCCCGTCGCAGTAATTCCGGCCCCTAGTGCACCGCATGGTTGATCATGTCCTCCAGTGACGATTACGGTTTCCTTGGAGAGTCCAGTCTTCTTGGCGACTCCCTCATCAATTTCGCCTACTACATAACCTGATGGACGAATTTCTGGAAGACTGCTCTCTTCAAGTCCCGCAGCCTCAAGTATTTCGGACGACCACTTCTTCTTTTTAATGTCGAACATCATTGTCCGGGATGCCACTGAGTAATCTGTCACGGTTTTCCCGCAGAATTTTAAGTTAAGATAGTCTTCCCAGCAGAGAAACATCCACGTCTTTCGGTATATTTCCTCCTCGTTCTCTCTGAGCCATTGTATTTTGGGAAGAGGGTAAATTGGCATTAAGGAAGTTAGGGGTTGACCGGTGATGGCGTAAACCTCGTCTTTGCCGAAGTTTTCCTCCAGCCAGCGAGTCTGTCTTACCGCCCGAGCGTCGAAAGTGGTCATACTCCAATATAATGGGTTGCCATTCCTGTCAACTGGTATGAATGCGTCGCCAAGAACGCTGGTTCCTACTGCTGCAATATGCTTAGGATCTATCTTTCCATTAATGATGCTGGATCTTATTACAGAGATTATGGTTGTCCATACCTCTTCTGGATTTAGCTCAGACCAGTCTGGTCTGCGATGATAGAGTTTGTATTCTCCGTATGCCGACGAAATTATTTGCCCGTCAACATCAAAGATGACTGACTTACATCCAGTCGTACCGACGTCTAAACCGAGTATGTACATGATGGACACCAAACTTATAGTGTGATGTTTCATCACTAATTTTTTGCAGGCGCCCTTTCAGACTCGATCTTCTCCTGATAGCCGGATTCTATATAGGCTTCGATAGGATCTAAGGGTAAACCTTTCTCGAGTCTAGCCATTCCAATGATCGGTCTCACATCAGTGAGAAAAGCGTCTAGGAGAACCCTAGTGGAAAGTATTATCTCATTCTTTTTTTGGTATTTCTCAAGAGTTTCACGATCAACCGTTAATGCTTTGCAGTATGATATCATAAGGGAGTCAACAGAGTGAAGAACGGCATGCATCCTGTTCTCAAGCGCTGAGCATTGATCAATCACGTATGTCCAGTCTTTACCCTTATCTCTGTTACCGATAACACCGCCGCTAACTAATTCATGAAAAATTCTGAATAGCTGAATGTTTGGTTCAACAGCATGATCGTCGTCAGCAGCATATCTAGTGTTGAAATGCATTCCTCCCAACATCTCCTTGTCAATTAATCTTGCCACAATATGTTCTACATTGACTCCGTGAGGATGATGGCCTAAGTCAATGATTACCCCTGCTCTCTCGCCAAGATCCTCCGCTAGATCACAGGCAACGCCAAAATCTGAGATCACCGTATGATACGTGCCGGGCTCGAAAAGCTTATACTCGATCAACATCTTCACGGAAGTAGGCATCATTTCGTAAACTTTTTTTAATGATTCTCTAAGGTTTTTTTGTGCAGTGCGCATGTTTACTTGTCCGGGATAAAGAGAGCCGTCTGGAAACCATAATGTTAGAACGTTATTCGCGTATCTTGCAGCTATCTCCGCGGCTGTAAGACTGTGGTTAATTAGTCTAATCCTGACCCTTTCGTCATTATTTGATAGGCTGCCAAAATGTGTACCTTCAAGAAAGTATGTTGGGCTCACCGTTCCTATCTCGAGGCCAATCTTGTTGGCATATCTCTTCAGCTCCTTAAAAGATTCAGGACTTATCTCATCAAATGGAGATTGAGTCGGATCGTCCCAGCCTACGTGAATACTAACTCTGGGTGTGGCACCTGTTAACTTATGAATGAAGGCTGCATCGTCGAATTTCTCATATATGTTTCTTGCAGCGCCAGGCGGAATGTACCCGCTGAATCTTCCACCACCAAAGGGTCCAAAGACCCATGAAGGAACCTCAACTGTGAAGTCAGAAACTTTTCTCTTCACCTCATCTATGTCAATGTTCCTCTTTGTCAGCTCCTTTTCCAAGCTGCTATACTTAGTAGATATCTCTTTCTCGATGTTTTTGAAACTCTTCATCATCAACTTCACCATCCGGGAAAAATGTGATATTTCTTATTAATATCGGTTAAGATAAATCTTAATTGCCGGATTTTTTATCCCAATATGTAGAATCGATGGGATAGTGACGGCTGAATGAGTGGAGGGGAATCAGAAGAACTGAGGCTTATAAAAAAGATTGTGGAGGTCTCTAAGAGGCTTTATAATAGGGGGCTCGTCTCCGGTGCTGGTGGAAACGTTAGTGCGAGGCTTCCGGGTTCAAGTGAAGTCTTCGTCACGCCTAGCGGATTATGCAAAGGCTTCTTGAAGGCCTCTGACATCATTAAGGTTGATTTAGAAGGAAGGTTAATTGAGGGAAAACTTAAGCCAACATCGGAGACTCCGATGCATACTGAAATTTATAAGGTTAGAAGCGACGTTAATGCGATAGTGCATGCGCATCCCCCAGTTTGTACAGGCTTTGCTTGTGCTGGAATTTCACTTAACGTTCCGGTTTTCCCGGATTCAATCGCTATGGTTGGGGACATTGGAATAGTTGAATACATTACGCCTACGACTGATGAATTAGCGAAGAAGGTTGCTGAATACTCGAAAAGTTACGATGCTCTCCTACTTCTAAATCATGGAACAATAACCGTTGGTTCAAGTCTCGAGCAGGCTTATCAAAGAACCGAAATACTTGAAGATCATGCGAAAATAGTATTGGTTTCAACCTTGCTTGGGGGACCCAAAGTCCTATCAGAAGAGGAGGTTCTGAAAATAAGGGGACTAAAAACAGAGAAATACCGTTTGGATGTTGTAGGTAGACAGAGATAAATATTCACAACTGCCGTTAAGCCAATCCTGCTATGCTATGGATGATGGGCTTCAGTTTTAAATGTTTGGAGACCCGTATCTAAATGGATCGTATTGAACAAAGTTTCGAACGTTACCAGAGGCAGATTCTAATCGATGGCTGGGGTGTAGAGGGGCAAAGAAAGCTTAGGGCTGCAACGGTAGCGGTTGTAGGTGTTGGAGGATTAGGCTGCACATCATCAATACAACTGGTTGTTACAGGTGTCGGAAAGCTAATACTGATAGACCATGATAAAGTAAGTTTAAGTGACCTGAACCGTCAGATCCTCTATTCGAGTCCTGATGTGGGAAAGTATAAGGTCGAGGTTGCAAGCGTCAAGCTTAGGCTCCTAAATCCCGACGTCCAAGTAGAAGCGTATGTCGAGAGTGTTGATGAAGAGAATGTATCCTTTCTATTGAAAGATGCGGAAGTTATTGTTGATGGGTTGGATAAATGGAAGACCAGATTTATAATAAATGACTATTGCTTAGAGAGGCGGGTTCCGTTTGTTCATGCAGGGGTTTCAGGCTTCTGCGGTCAAATCTCTACTATTTTACCTGGTAAGGGGCCTTGTCTCCGATGCATTTTTCCGCAAGAGCCTGCCGAGAAAGATGTGGTTCCCGTTTTAAGCGCAACGCCCGCACTACTGGCATCTCTCCAAGCAATGGAGGTGATCAAGCTTCTGCTGGGAATAGGCAAGCCTCTGATAGGTAAGCTACTTTTCATTGATGGGGAAGAGTCGTCCTTCGAGGTCATTGACGTAAAGATCAACCCTAATTGTCCGGTATGCGGAAAAATGGTTAATGAATAACATCTGAATACCTTAATCTTCTTTACAGATAGATCAACTTTTTGGCTGCCTATTTTTGAAGGATGGGAATTCTCGTCATTGCTGACAATAGCCTTATAGGTGATTTCTTCTCTCTGAAGTCTCTTACCATAGCTGCTAAATCATAATTGTATTCTGTCTCACATGTTTCGATAAGCTTCTTTACTCTTCTCATCCCATATGAGAAGATGAAGTTCAGCCCGGCTCGCTGTAGCGGGTTCTTTAAGCTAACTCTTGCCCAATCCCTTATGAGTTCAGGCGCCCAATCTAAATTATGTTTCCAACATTCTAAAAATAGTTCGGCATGCGTAGGCGTCATTCTTTCAAGCGAGAAGGATTCGGTCTCTTTTCTAAGCCTTCCAGCAGTAACTAGGAATAGGGGTACAATCAGGCTTTTGAAGGGCCGCAAATTCTTAATCAATTCTAGGGTGATTTCCGCATCTTTTTCTGTCTCTCCAGGAAGGCCGAACATTAATGTTGCACATGGAACCCAATTGTTGTCTGATAAAATTTCAAAAGCCTTGACGACGATTGAAGGCCACTCCTCAGGCTTGAATGGTCTGCATTTCCCCATCATGTGCCGCTTAATTAGATTCGGGCTTCCGGTCTCGATTCCAGTCTGACCGCTTAACCAGCGTTTTTCATTAACATTCAAGATACAAGAGATTTCTTCAACCAGATCTGGCGCGGCAGCAACGGATGCCAACGCGAAATGGCTAATCCCAACTCCTTTGACACCCGGATGATTCTTCACTGACCTGAAAAGTTCAAGAACGGCTTCTCTATTGACATCGATGCCCCTCGCTCCATACCGTAACACATCTTCTGCATGTAGGAGAGGTTGTCTTCCAGCCCTCAGATTCACTTCGACTTCCCGTAGAATATGGGGGATTGGGAGACAACGGTGTCGCATCATCGTCGGCATGCAGAAGGCACAGTTTCTTCCGCAACCCCTAGAGATTTCAACTAGACCGCATATCGTTCCGCCTTTTATCACCGGAATCTCCTCGATAGACGGCGTATCTCCGTAGACAATTCTTGGTAACTCTCCCCCCTCAACGGCCTCCTTAAACAGTGAGGGTACAACTTTTTCACCCTCGCCAATGACCACACAGTCTACGCCCAATTCTCTACGTGTCTCTTCATCCTCGAGCTGCCAAGCACCAGGTCCTCCTACAATAATCTTGGGTCTAAACTTCTTGACTACTGGGTTTTTCAATATCTCCATAAATTTTATTCTGTTGTATGCTTGACCTCCGAATATTGCTGTAAATGTGGTTGTCGCAGGACCGATTCCAAGCGGGTCATTCTCAGTTAATCCCAGAACCTTCGTCCGCGAACCGATCACCTTCTCCAGGTGATCCGGGTGCGCAACAATAACGTCCTCCCTTGCGAAACCGTGCTCGAGCAGAGTAGCCTCAACCTTTCTTGTTCCGCAAGGCGCCACAGTGACGGAACCGTCATCATTAACGTCTATGGGAGGACAGAAGACTGAAAAATAAACCTTATCGGGCACTAGACCCTTAGGCACGCAGGCGCTGAAGCCTAGGAAAATGGCTCCACCATACTCGCTCATCAATGTCCTGTCGGCAGTAAGCACAATAGGGTAACCAAAATCTCCCATCAGACCAGCGCCTCCTAAAATGGTCTGAGGAATTCTTCATATGACTTCAAGAGATATAAGCTTTTATGATAGCATAGACTTTCATAGTTCGGCTGCAGCACTATGCAGCTTACATGTCTAATATTTTAAGATGTCTCTCAATGGAGACTTTTAGGAGATTTGGTGCTCCGGCCGGGATTTGAACCCGGGTCTGCGGCTTTCTCTTGCTTTTAGCAACGAGAGGCCGCCATACTTAACCGGACTATACTACCGGAGCCTGTAAATTATTGGTTTTTTATTTCCGTCATTCATTCAATCCGTCTCTATGTATTAGCTTTTCGCTTTCTAAAAGAATAGCTAATAATTTTTTGGTTTAAAAAAGGAGTCTTTCTCAAGGATTTTTGGAAAAAATAGGACATGCAATAAGTTTAGTTATGATAATATTGTGCGCATAGGGAGAAGTGCCGATGGGTCAGGCTATCTGCCTAGGATCTTTTCCGCAGCTCTTCGGATGTCTTCTGCTTTAACTGTCTTTCGACCTGCGTGCATTGACCAGTCTATGGCTTCTTTGCCAATTTTTATACCTATTTCCTCGAGGACTCGACCCATCTCTCTTGCCGCTGATTCACTTACTCTCTCGGCTCCAGCCTTTTTACATATCCTATGCATGGCAGCTATTGCTAACTCGCCCATATTTATCCCTCTTTTGTGGCAGTAATTCTCTTATTAGGTTTATTTAATGTTTTTCGTTTTTGCTGATTCTTCATCTGCGCAGATGTATGATTTATATACCGCCATAAATATTGTGAAGAGAATAAAATGTTCGGCCTAGGCTCATGTGTAATAGACTGTGAGAGAAGATGAGGCAAGTTGGGAAGCGTTCGTCCGGAGAGAGTTAAGAGGATTGCAAAGATGCTATACGAGAAATACCCGGGCAGATTTAGTAGCGACTTTGAAGAGAATAAGAAGATTATAGAGTCCGTCGCTAACATACCGTCAAAGAAATTTAGGAATATGATTGTTGGCTATGTAACACGCCTAGCAGCTGAATATGGAACGGCGGATGCTACAGGAAAGGAGAGTGTTGAGAAGTCATAACTTATATAGTACGTCTCCTATAATTTTTCCCCCAAAAGGAGTTTTATGGAAAGCTGGCATATGTTAATGGTGGATGATTATAGAAAGGGCTGGGCACTTAGATATCTTCGCGAAGCCAAGGATGAAATTAGAGCGTCTACAAAGAATTTAGCCTCCCTTGACCTAATCATTGATGCCGCTAGGAAGGCACAGGCCGCCATATACTTCGTCCTAGGCGATCCAATATCAATCCAAAGCATCGTCAACCAAGCCCTCTTAGATGGAAAACCAGTAGAGAATCCGGTCCTAAGATGCTTAGTTGGAATTGAGCGAGCAGTACAGAGGATGGAGAGTCTCCATCCATCGAGACATCGTGAAGCCTTGAAGGATGCTGAAGAAATCGTCAATATTGCATCCGACATCGTAGATTTGATAACTTCAGAAGATTGATTCCTGAGTTTCCGCGCAAAAAGAAAAATATGGAATCAGTAAAAGTCCAGTAACCTTTTGGTATTCTTGTCGCCTAATACCGTTGAGCAGGTCCTTGGATCTAACCGTCGAAATTCCAAAGAAAAAGTCTCCAGGAGATTCTGTGCACCCTTAGCAATAGTTGGGGCCACTAAAATTCCCCTTACATCACGGTTCACTATTCCTCTTACTGATTCAACATACTTTGCTAGTTGCAATACCGCGTCTCTACCAGCGGCTCTTCTCTTTATTTCGATAACAACCATTCTGCCCTTATTGTCTTCGCAATAAACATCCACAAAGCCCGGATCAACTTTCTTTTCAAATGTAATCGGTTTCAACCCATCCTCAATTAGAGATGGTCTAGCTAATATAGCCTTTTGCATATCCTCTTCACTGGCGTAGAGAAAGAACCCTCCTCTATCGACAAGATCTAATACCGAGATTTGGAAGATTTGATCTAAGAATATTGACATAACTTCCCTAGGCGTTTTTCTAATTGCCCGGATTACAAGCGTATCCCTCTTTCTGTCTGTATGAAGAATGCAGTCTGCTGGCTGCCAGTTAATTGGTTCATATCCGCATGCTCTGTGAACGAGAACAGAAGAATCCTCTTTTATAATCAGGATCCTCTCTCCCGGCTCAAGTTTTGACTTTGCTCGTCCCTCATAATTCACCCAACAATTGCCTATGATTATGAGAACTTTTCTTTTTGAAATTGCTGATTTTATTATATTTAACGCTTCATCGATAGCCGGATTTTGAAATGTTACTGTAGGTTTTCTATTGCTCAAGACTCACTCGCCAAAATCTTTTATGATCTCCAGAGATAAATCTTATTTTCTGGAGCATGTCCAAACTGGAGTTCCGCAGAAAACGTGGTGCGATGAAACATTACGATCGAATAGCTGATCTCTATGATTCGTTGTACAAGCATGAACAGGATAAAAAAATCTACTCGACTCTAAAATATGTGGGATTAGCAGCCTCTGATGTCGTTTTGGATGCTGGATGCGGAAGCGGTCTCCTCTTCCCTTGGCTTGATGGAAAGGTTAAGGTGATCGTTGGCGTCGACATATCCCGGTGTTTGCTAAGGATTGCAGCAAGCCGCTCAGGCGGCTCATCCGGTACAGAAACCCATTTGATTCTCGCTGATGCATCCTATCTCCCCATAAGGAAGGAGATTTTTGATAAAATCTTTGCTATTACACTCATGCAAGATGTTCCAGAAGTAGATGTAGTCGTTGAGGAAATTTTTAGGGTTGCAAAAAATAGCTCCGAGATAATAATCACTTGGCTTAAGAAAGGCGGCTCCGTTAAAGGGCTGAAAAAAGCAATAAGGGACAGAAATGCGCGGCTCTCAATCATAGATGTTGGGGGGGAATGCAAGGACCTCATAATCTACGCTTCAAAACTTAGGGATAAAAATAAATAGTGGACTATTCACAGTCTGTTTAGGTGAATAAAGAATGCCGACCCATGGAAGCCTTTCAAAGGCGGGGAAAGTACGTTCCCAAACACCGAAAATCGAGCCGATGCCGAAGAGTAGGAAGCCGCCTAGAATTAGAGTGAGGAGAAATTTTGAGAAGAGAGTCTTACTCCAGAGAAGACCGGGGCAGAACTGGCTTTAATTTTTCCTTCTTTTAGCTTATGGCCATTATTGTTCTAGACGGTATCGGCGAGTTTTAGGATCGCAGGATATTTTTTCTTCCTCGAATAGCTTCCTGAGGGCTCTGAAGACAATCTGTGGCTTCTTTCCAAGTTTTTCAGCGATCTCATATAATGTGAGGGGCTGAGAGGAGCTAAGTAGATTCAAAATTTCCTCATCTGTCTTTCCCATAACCTTCACCTGCCTCTCTCTATTCAACAAAGTTATGAGATATATGTTTTATTAAATATTGAAGGGTCGAAAACTATGGAATGTCCCCCCTGTTTAAGAAATGGGTGGCTTAATCGCAAGGGAGAAAATAACAATAGGAGCTTTTAATTATGTTAAAATATAGTGGCTAGTTTGGGCATTTGCGCCATCTGCGGTGATGAACGGCCAACAATTTCAAACTCTCTTAAGGTCTGCTTAGCATGCATAAGGAATAACCCTGAAAAGGCCATTAGATACACTGACGAAGCCCATGTCAGAACCAGAGATGCCTTTGGTCTTCCTCCACTCCCCCCATCAGCAGATAAAGGATTGGAATGTGGTATGTGTGGAAACCAATGTGTAATCGGTGATGGGGGGAAAGGTTTCTGCGGTCTAGTCTCAAATATTGGGGGGCGCTTGATCCGCAATGGCGGCACGCCGGAAAAGGGGATACTGGAATGGTATTATGACCCTCTTCCAACCAATTGTGTAGCATGGTGGTTCTGCCCAGGTTGCACAGGCTTAGGATACCCAAAATACGCCAAGATGCGAGGCGCTGAAAAGGGCTATAGCAACCTTGCCGTTTTCTATGGATCTTGCAGCTTTGACTGCCTTTTCTGCCAGAACTGGCATTTTCGATATCTTTCTCAAAAATTGAGTCCAGCAGTTTCAGCTTCAGAACTTGCGGAAAAAGTTGACGCGCATGTTTCATGCATCTGCTTCTTCGGCGGGGATCCTTCAACACAAATGCCCCATGCTTTAATGACAAGTGAGCTGGCCTTAGCAAGGGCTAAAGGGGAAAAACGCATCTTAAGGGTGTGCTGGGAAACAAACGGTAATATGCAGCGCAATTTCTTAATTAAGGCGGCTGACCTGTCATTAATGTCCGGCGGTGTTATGAAATTTGATCTGAAAGCATGGGACGAGAATCTTCATCGCGCACTTTGTGGTGTCTCTAACAAAAGAACCTTGGAAAACTTCAGGGTGATTGGAGAAGAATACTTCAAGGAAAGGCCGGATGTGCCAGTCTTGACAGCCAGTACGCTCCTCATTCCAGGCTATATTGATGCCGAGGAGGTGGAGCGAATAGCATCCTTTATAGCCAGCATTGATCCAAAAATTCCTTACACCTTGCTTGCTTTTTACCCACAATACGCCATGAGAGACCTCCCACTAATTGACAGGATCCAAGCAGAAAAATGCTATCAAGCTGCCAGGAAGCACCTGAATAACGTCAGATTGGGAAATCTCCATCTAATCCAATAGTGATCCGTCATTATTATCTCAAGGTATAGTCTATTCATCCTATAGATCTTATAGCATTATAGATTGGCGCTTGAGTTCGGCTAATAAGACTTATCAGAAGGATCAGGTGATTTCTAAAAATAAGTGAGCATCTATGTGCAGGCTGCTAGGCATGTTCTCTATCACGCCAACCAGCGCGGCCAAATATCTGGTTGAGGATCCCTGCAGTCTATACGTTCAGAGCATGTGCGACAAAGAACGACTGCAGTCTGATGGTTGGGGTATAGGCTATTATACCGAGTCCGGCATATGTTTGCATGTAAGCGAGAAACCAGTCTATGAAGAAACAGAAAAATTCTTTAAAACTGCGGCAAACGCGATTTCCCGCATAATAATAGCGCATGTTAGAAGGGCAAGTAATCCACGTGAATTGCCTAGGCATATGTTGATCTCGAAAGAAAATTCTCAGCCATTTAGATTCGAGAATTATTTGTTCGCCCACAACGGAACTATCACAATTCCTGATGAAGTTGCTGAAAATTTAGGCGAATGGAAATGTAGAGTAAGAGGGGTCAACGACAGTGAAATCTATTTTTGGTATATTATTAAGGAGATGAAGAATGGAGCAAGTTTTGCGGAGGCGTTGACAAAATTCGAAAATGATCTTTCGGATATCTGGAATAGGAACAGGCATAAGTATCCGAATAAAGAAAGGCCTTTCATAGGTTTAAACACCGTCTTCAGCGACGGCCAGAATCTCTATGCATATTGTAGGTACCATGAAATCGATGTGAAAAACAGGTCTATCTGCTTCGGGGATCAGCCGTCTCTACAAATGTCTTATCTTAATCTCGGCGAACTTGTGGTGATAGCGTCGGAGAAAACAAATAGGGAGAAATGGGATAACTTAAGGAGCGGTGAGCTTTTAACGGCAACGGTTGAAGGTGGAGAGGTGAAGGTGGCCATTCAGAGTATAACATAAAGCGTTACTTTATGTAGACTTCACTGAAAAATGTGCGCGTAGAAGGTGTGACCTTAGCTTCGCCAACCACTTCGAATAGTCCCTCCAGCCTGATATCATCAGATGAGCTGCCTATCATTACCTTGAAAACTCCCGGCTCAACTATCAACCTCATATCCCTATCATAGAAAGCAAGTTGATCCACAGAAAGTCTAAAAGTAACAGTCTTTATTTCTCCAGGCTCAAGTGTTATCCTCCTAAAGCCTTTAAGTTCCTTTAAGGGTCGAGTGACAGAGGCCACCTCGTCACGTATGTATAGCTGAACTACTTCGTCTCCTCTTTTATCGCCAACATTCTTCACCATGCAGCTTATCGTTATCTTTCCAGCTGGTCCGACCTTTTCAGGCTCAACCGTAAGAGAGCTGTACTCGAACTTTGTGTAGCTCAATCCGTGACCAAATGGAAACAGAGGCTTTGATGATAGAAAGACGTAGCTACCAAACGATGTGGATCTTCTATTATAGTTTACAGGAATCTGACCAACGTGCTGAGGAAAAGATACTGGAAGTTTACCGCCTGGATTATAGTCGCCGAAGAGGACATCGGCCACAGCGTTTCCACCTTCCTCCCCAGGGAACCAAGCTTCAAGCAGGGCGGCGCATTTCTCAGCAATCCATTTTACCGCTAATGGTCTGCCATTTACAAGAACGACTACTATCCTCTTGTTTACTTCATAAATAGCTTTGACTAGATCTTCTTGCACTCCTGGAAGATTGAGATCTGCTTGATCCCTTCCTTCACCAGTAACATCGGTTGGCGATAGTCCGGACTTTTCTCCGAGAACAGCAACTACGACCTCAGCGTCTCTAGCCGCTTCTACGGCCTCTTTAAAACCATCCCTAGATAGATCGGAAATATCGCATCCTTTCGCGTAGCATACCTCAGTTTCCTTTGAGACCTTCCTCTTTATTCCCTCTAGAATGCTTACAATGCGGACAGAATCACTCTTACATGAGAAATGCCCAGTGTAGCTGTAGTCGCCAACCAGATTTCTTGTGCTGTCCGCATTAGGTCCTATAACAGCTATCTTAGTTAAGTTCTTGGCGAGTGGCAGTATGCCGTCATTCTTTAGAAGTACGATAGATTTTCTTGCAGCTCTAAGAGCGAGATCACGATCTTCTTGTGTCTCGAAAGCCTCGGAGGCTGCTGCTTCATCCACATATGGGTTGTCGAAAAGTCCTAAAAGAAATTTTGCTCTCAGAACTCTTGAGACAGCCTCGTCAATAACGGCTTCAGATATCTTTCCATTCTTAACGGCGTTAAGAAGAGGTTCATCGTAGTATTCGCTGTGTGGAAGTTCAACATCTATGCCGGCCTCCAAAGCTTGGATCGCGGCGTCCTCCTCATCTTTAGCAACATGGTGAAAAGTCTTCAGCATGCGGATAGCCCAATAGTCCGAGACAACAAACCCCTTGAATCCCCACTCATGCCTGAGAATCTCTGTGAGAAGCATTTTTGAAGAGGCGCATGGAACGCCGTCTATGTCATGGTATGCATTCATTAGAGAGAGTGCTCCCGCCTCCTTTACTGCTGCCTCGAAGGGAAAAAGAAAAACTTCCCTCAGTTCCCTTGGCGGAACGTGCACAGGAGCCTGGTTTCTACCCCCCTCGGAGAAGCCATGTGCCGCGAAGTGCTTAGGTGTCGCTATTATCCCATCTCTCAAATCCTCTCCTTGAAGTCCTTTAATATATGCAACCCCAATCGATGCTACCAGATATGGATCCTCTCCAAATGTCTCCTCGTTCCTCCCCCATCGCGGATCCCTAGTAACATCTAGCACGGGTGCAAGTCCTTGATGTGCGCCTACCGCCCTCATCTGCCGCCTAATTGACGTAGTTACCTCTGTAACAAGATCGGGATCCCATGTGCTCGCGAGACCTATTGCCTGAGGAAATGTTGTCGCCCCGTAGGCCATAAGCCCGCTTAGGCATTCCTCATGTATAATTGCTGGTATTCCGAGTCTAGTTTTTTCAACCAAAAAACGTTGAATCATATTTGCGGTTTTCGCGATGTCCCTTGGGCTTACTCCCTCGCCCATTCCTCCTGCTAGACGTGTTATTTCTCCTATTCCCTTGCCTAGTAATTCCCTCGCTCTCTCCTCAGAAAATCTGTTTGAATCTAAGAGTCTCTTGGCAGATTTTCCTGAAGCCTCACAGGAACCTAATTGAGCTATTTTCTCTTCAAGAGTCATCTCTTTTAGTAGGATTTTAATCTTGGATTCGATCTCTACAGTTTCTCTCATCATTTCATTCCGCACCTTGAATGGAAAAATGATCACAAGTTGAAAATATTGCCTTACATGAAGTTATTAACGTTTGCGTAACATTTTCCCTCCCCCTATTATAGTCGCAGAAAGATTTTCGGCTTTCTCCATCAGTCTTTTAGAAAATCTTATCTTGAGCTGAACCCATAATGATCGCGCAAAACTCTAAAATTGAGAGAAGCTGAGCCTGATGAAGATTGGCGCAGGTCTAATCGGATGCGGTTCTATAGGAACAGTTATATCAAGGGCGATAGATGAAGGGAAAGCGGGGAATATTGAGCTGGTTGCTGTTTACGACCTTATTCAAAAGCATGCTGAAAAGTTGGTGCAGAGTCTTTCAAGGAAGCCAGTAATTGCAAGAAGTGCAGACGAACTCTTCGAGAACATAAACATCCATTTAATAATTGAGGCGGCCTCGCAGGAAGCTGTGAAACAATATGCATTCAAAGCCGTAGAAAAAGGAAAAGATTTAATGGTTCTTAGCACAGGTGCTCTTCTTGACGACGAATTCTTAGCGAATCTAACAGATCTTCTTAGAAGAAAAGGAAAGAGATTGTTTATCCCATCGGGAGCAATCGTCGGAGTGGATAATGTAAAATCTGCAACAATTGGAAGAGTGCATGAAGTTACACTTATAACTAGAAAACCTCCCATTAGTTTCGAAGGCTCCGCATTCATAGCGAAAAGCAAAATTGACCCTTCAAAAATCAAGGAGCCGATTGTATTATTTGATGGCTCTGCAAGAGAAGCTGTGAAGCTTTTCCCTCAGAACGTGAACGTTTCGGCCACCTTAAGCTTGGCTGGAATAGGACCTGACAGAACTAGAGTGAAGATAATAACAGATCCAAACATTAAAGAAATTACACATGAAGTTTACGTGAAAGGTGACTTTGGCGAATTTTGGACAAAGACAGTCAATAAACCATTCCCATCGAATCCGAGAACAAGTTATGTTGCCGCGCTTTCCGCAATAGCGGCATTAAAGAGAATAAGTGAGAATATAGTCGTCGGGACCTAATTCGGCATCCCGCACGCATAGCATCTTCTCACAAGGTTAATATGATTATCTATTTATGATTTTAGTGTGTCTTTGCAAGCGGAGGTCAGGTTTTGAGGATTAGTGAAATATGTTTGGCGCGTAAGTTACAAGAATTTTTGGAGGAGGATATTGGCTTAGGAGACATCACAACAAATGCGGTGGTTCCTGAAGAAACCCATGTGAGGGCAGAAATAGTGGTCAAAGAGGACGCCGTCATCGCTGGGATTATGGAAGCTAAGGTTCTTCTTCAGATTGCTGGCTTGGACTTTGTCTTTCATGTGGAGGACGGTGAAGAAGTCAGTTCGGGTAAGGTAATTGCAGAAGTGAAAGGAAACGGTCGCACGGTTTTGTCGATAGAAAGGACGCTACTAAACATAATGTCACGCATGAGTGGAATCGCAACAATAACTAGGAGGCTTGTTAAGATGCTTCAGGAGGATGGCTTAAATGTTCGGATAGCTGCTACGAGGAAGACTGCGCCTGGTCTTCGATATTTCGACAAGAGAGCTGTCATGATAGGTGGGGGGGACCCACATCGCTTCAGGCTTGATGATGCTTTCCTGATTAAAGACAACCATATAGCGGTAGCCGGGTCGATAAGCGAGGCTATGATGAGGCTACGTAAGAATGCAATGTTCTCCAAGAAAATTGAGGTCGAGGTAAAAACTAGTGAACAAGCTGTGGAAGCTGCGAAGCTTGGAGCTGACATAATAATGATTGATAACATGACCATTGAAGATGCGAGAAAGACCACACAAACTTTGGTGAACTTGGGTCTTAGGGATAAGGTTCTGATCGAGATATCGGGCGGCATTAATGAGAATAATCTGCTCGAATATGCAAGACTTGGCCCCGACATCATCTCGCTTGGATACATCACCCACTCTGTCAAGTCAGTCGACTTAAGTCTCGAAATTGTCGAGGTTATGCCTGGAAAGAAATGAATTGGTCAGAATCGCGTAAGAGCTCTTTTAATTGCATCTCGCATCATGTTGACAGAAGCATCTGTCTTCACTCCCTTGCTACTGAAGTGTGTTATAGCCGCTTTAAGGTTGTCCTTCCGTAATTCTTCAATAACATCATTTGTTTTTGGGACGCTAAGGTTCATCTTATCGCATATCTTATCTATCTCGTAATATGTTGTAGGCGCATCAGCCTCCTCTTCAAGTTTCGATAATAGTTTTAGAATAATGTTTTTTCCTTTGAGATCACGATTTTCTACTTCATCCCTAACTTTACCGCAGAATTCCTCTTCGCATATCCTCCCAATCCAAAGGGGACCCGCAACTCTCATGATTGAACCGCACTCCGGACACTGGAGCCTTAGGGCCTTAAAATGATTCTTTATGACCTCTCGGTGAAGACAATTAAAGCAGTGAGCGATGAAACCTATTTCATTAAGACTTTTATCTGCATACCTAGCTCCATACCTAGATGTGGCATAGATGCGAATATAGTGGCCGATTCCATAGCTCAACAGGATTTTTACTCCCACATCATATTTTGCAGCTATCGAAGCAAGGCAGCTGCAGACTAGCCTAACAGCTAATTCGCGAGAGTATTCAGTTCTTAAAGGATAGCCGCCGTATCTTCTAAAGGCGGTCTTCGGATAGACACCGCATAAAGTAGCAAGGTCAGTTGCCGTTATAGCAATTATGCCGCCGTCCCGAAGAGCTCTAATCACAGAGTCAATATATGGGGCAGGTGACCCAAATGGATCTATGTCGACATAATCGAATCTTCTGTGCGGTCCTGAAAAGCGGGCTAAGAATAAATTTGCATCTTCATTTGAGAGTGATATAAGGTCAGTTTGGGAGTTCAATTTGACATTGAACGTCGCAACCTTAATAGCCTCTGGGTTAATGTCGTTTAAGAAAACCTTTGCAATACCTCTCACTTCCTTAGCCAAACGTATCCCCCTCACTCCACAGCCAGCAAGAGGCTCCGCTGCCGTGATATTTCTGTTCAACAACTTCTGGAATACTTGGACAACGGCGACAGCAATATCACGGTTAAGCACCATCGCAGGGTTGTAGAATACTGGAGATTTGGAAGGAGAGCGAATGTTTGATCTCGCGGATTTTGGAATAAGGATTTTAGCGGCTCCCTCCTCTAAGATGTCAACTGGGAAACCGAAAAGTCTATTGGCCGCGATTAGGGTTTCTTCATCGAGTTTCAATCTGGTCACTTCTAAGATCAGATCCGTAAAAATGATTAATGCGGATGTTTGAATTATCTTTTTGTAGATATATCAAACCTTGATAGTCAGTGGGTGTGTGTGGAGCATTTGAAGTTTAAGGAATTCGGCTGGAACAACATCTTTCTTGAAGTGCCTGATGAGATGCGTTTTTCCCGCCAAGGCGGAAACTCTAAGAATGGAACGTTTGTTTTGGAAGCGGAAAATTATTTTATTGAAGCCAGATGGGAGGAGTTCGACCCAAAGAAAATTCGGCCTCTATCGGATGTCATAGACGGTCTTGTTGAACAGATGAAGAAGAAATCTAAAAAGAAGGATTTAGAGGTAAAAGTGATGGCCAGAGAGGATACTTTCATAGGAAGACATAAAGCGTTATACGCTGTTGTGAGATCCAGCGTTGATGATCGCTTCTACCTTTGGTACTGCGACGACTCATCCAGAATTGTTATATTACGATTCGCCTTCAAGGCCTTTGATGAAGATAGTAAGCAGATTATCAGGAGAGTTGTTGATTCATTCGATTGCCATGGAGAGAAATCGAACATATGGTCCGTTATGGAGGTTAGATTCAGCCTTCCCCGATCCTTCCTTTTGACAGATACAAAGGTTTCTGTTGGAAGAGCACACTTTATGTTCACGGATCAGAAACTTTCAGCTTTCACTGAAAAGACGAGGAAATTGCTCATAGAGTATTTTTCGATGGCGAACTTAGTCTTCAAAGATTCTTATAGAGACCTTGAGAAATGGTTCGCACAGAATTACTTGAAAGACTTACGCAAGAAACTTGGCGAGGGAAAGGTTGAATTTAAGACAGTGGAATCAAAAAAAATAAAGAGACACAATGTTCTAGTGAAAAAAGCGATAAAGTCTTCGGGTATTAGCTCAAGAAAAAGTTCGATTTTGGAAAACCTTACTTGGTATTGTTCTGGATCGAATAGAATATATTCTGTGACGGCAGCGTCAAGCGTTAAGCGGCCCTTCATATTTAAGAGAGAAATAGATGAAGAAGATTTTAATAAGATGATGGAAGAGTTAATGCTGACTTTCCAGTGTCATCAGGCGTGAGCAAGACTAGTGAATTAGCATTATAGATCTAACTGTCTCAAAACGGAAATTTTCTCTTGCCCTTCTTCTCAGTTTCTTTCTTGGAAAGCTCCTCTAAACGGGCTCGAGTTTCCTCTGGTACAATGAATCCAACAAGCCCCTTTTGAGACAATTGATTAAAATAAGTGTTAAGCGATACTTCCGCTTCACTTAAAAGCATCTTATACTTTTCGTTCAAGTATCTTGCAATATCTTCAATGGTGTGTTCCCCATCGCATAGATCCCATACAATAGACCCAACACTATCAAGTTCAATTCGTCTTTCTTTCGGTGGAGGAGCGAGTGAATCTAGGATTGACCGTCTCTTTTTCCCGCCTGATTTTCCTTCTTCGGGACGCTGAAGTGGAATTATGATGACCGTATTCCCCTCCTTATTTTTCTCAAACTTAAGCACAGGATTTCGCACTGGTTTCATCTTTAGAAATTCGCTTCTAGGTATCTCGGCTGGCTTAGGTTTCTTCCTACCTAATAATCTGCCTAGCACCATCTATCTTTCTAAATAGGATATTAGCACCTTAAAAAAGATTATTGAAGCATTGCACATTAAATTCATAAAGGCTTTTTTAGGAATGTGAACTATCAATAGATGGCCTGTTCTGGGACGAGGTGTTGCTAATTTGGATCAGCTGTGGCAAGACAGGTTAAAGTTTGATGCTGATCTGGAGATCAATAAGATATCTGATTTCATCAGAAAGGTAATCGAAAATTCAGGTTCATCTGGAGTAGTTTTAGGTTTGAGTGGCGGAGTAGATAGTGCCTTGACCGCTGCCCTATGTGCACACGCATTGGGTCCAGAAAATGTTTTAGGAATCATGATGCCCACTGCCTTCACTCCAATAGAAGACATGAAAGATGCTGAAGAGGTTGCTAGCATGCTTGGAATAAACACCGAGAGAATTGACATAGATGAGATCTTAAAGGCCTTTGTAAGCGCTATCAAGACAGATGTGAGATCCGAAAGTTTGAAGATTCCAATTGCGAACTTACGGGCGAGGATAAGAATGCTAATCCTCTACTTTTATGCGAATGCCTACAATTACTTGGTTGCGGGAACTGGAGATAGAAGCGAGACCCTGATTGGTTATTTCACAAAATATGGGGACGGTGCGGCCGATTTCTTTCCGATCAGACATCTATATAAGACGCAGGTTAGGGAATTAGCGCGTCATGTTGGCATCCCTAAAAGGATTGCAATGAAGCCTAGTAGTCCCCAGCTCTACCCTGGACACAAGCTGTCTGATGAGCTTCCGCTGGATTATGATCAGTTGGATCTGGTACTTATTGGACTTTTCGATCTTAAGCTAACTCCTGAAAGGGTGAGCCAGATGACAAATGTACCATTGTCCATTGTAGAAGAGATTCTAGAGCGGCACAGGAGAACTGAGCACAAGCGTAAATCACCAGCAAGTCTAATCGAATAGAGAGGATAGTAAATTGTCCACCTACACCACGGTGATTTTCCAGCCTTATGGAAAGAGAATCTTAGTATCTGATGAATGCTTAATTATTGAAGCAGCGAGAAAGGCTGGTGTCGGCATATTATCACTTTGTGGAGGCAGGGGTTTATGTGGAAAATGCAGGGTTATAGTTAGGCAGGGGATAGAAAATCTTTCAATTCCCTCAGAGTCTGAAAAACGAATACTCTGCGATGAAGATTTAAAGGATGGATGTAGATTAGCATGCCAGTCTAAAATCATTTCTCAAGGCCAAATCGTTATAGAGGTTCCTCGAGAAAGTCAAATTGAGCAACAAAAATTGCTTCTTCTAGGAATTGAAAGAGCAGTAAAAATTGAGCCTGTCGTCAAAAAAATAACAATAGAAACGGAAAAGCCCTCTCTAGATAATTTGAGGGCAGATGTTGACAGAGTGATTGACGCTGTAGAAGCAGAAGTAGGCTTCCGCCTTAACATTGACTATAAAGTCTTAAGGAGCATTCCTAGGGTTCTGAGGCTTGGAGATTGGATTGCTACACTTACAATCTGGAATGATAAAGAGATAATTGGCGCAGAGCCGGGTTTAAGTAGAAGCCTTTATGGTGTTGCGTTCGACATAGGGACTACGAAAATTGTCTGTTTCCTCGTGGATTTGAATAATGGTGAGATTTTGGCCATGAGCTCAATGATGAATCCTCAAATCCCATATGGAGAAGACATCATTTCAAGAATTCGATACACTTTGGAGCATGATAATGGGTTGGAGACGTTACACAAGTCCCTGATTAGCGGCGTTAATAATCTCATAGAGGAATGTTGCAAAAGTTATGGAATCTCAGCGGATGAGATAGTGGACATGACCTTCGTTGGCAACACAGCGATGCATCACTTCTTTCTCGGCATCGAAACGCGTTATGTCACATTTACACCGTACCCGCCAGCTCTCTCATTTCCAGTTAATGTGAAAGCTAGAGATGTTGGTATCAGAATAAATGAAGGCGCATATGTTCATGCCTTGCCAATTATCGCGGGCTTCGTTGGAAGCGATGCAATCGCAGATATCCTTGCGACAGGGATACATGAGTCAGACAAGCTTTCGATGATAATTGATATAGGGACAAACACCGAGATCATTCTGGGAGATAAGAAAGGACTATGGGCTTGTTCATGTGCTTCTGGACCTGCTTTTGAAGGCGCACACATAAAATATGGGATGAGAGCGTCGACAGGCGCGATTGAGCACGTTTGGATAAACCCGGAAAGTCTAGAAGTCGGATATACAGTGATAGGAGGAGAGAAACCTAGAGGATTATGTGGATCGGCAGTGGTAGACGCTGTTGCGGAGATGCTAAAAGCTGGAATAATAGATAGAACTGGCAGGTACACCGGAACATATACGATTAATAGATTGAGGCGAAAAGATGGGATCTCAGAATTCGTGATAGCTGGAGGTGGCGAAACAGCTATCATGAGCGACATAGTAGTTACGCAAGAGGACATAAGAGAGATCCAACTTGCGAAAGCGGCCATATATGCTGGTGCATCCATCCTAATGAGAAGAATGGGAATAACATTATCGGATATTGAGCAGGTTTATCTTTCCGGAGCATTCGGCAACTATGTTGACCCGCAAAACGCGAAGATCATCGGCATGTACCCTGATGTTCCCTTAGAGAAAGTTAAATTTGCAGGTAATACAGCTGGTTCAGGCGCCCGCATGGCTCTTCTATCCTCTGAGGTTCGACGTGAAGCGGAGAGAATTTCACGACGCGTTAAATATGTGGAACTTGGCGCCGATCCCAGTTTTCAGAAAGAATTTCTTGAGGCGACATACTTGCCGCACCATGAGATTGAACGCTTCCCAAACGTTACAAAATTGTTAATAGACATGAAAACTTGATTATCTCTGCATACCTTAAATGTTAGATATTCATGTTTATTGTTACAAAATTTGGAGGAAGGCTTCGTGTGGACATCAAAGAGGATGGAACGCATTAAACCTTCAGGAACAATTGCAATGGCTGAAAAGTCTCGACAGATGGAACAAAGCGGCGTAAAAGTTTATCACCTAGACATGGGTGAGCCTGACTTTGACACGCCTGAACATATAAAAGAAGCGGCAGTGGAGGCGCTGAGGAATGGTTTCACCCATTACACATCGAGCCGGGGTATTTTGGAGCTTAGAGAAGCGATATCTGAAGACTTGAAGGCAAGAGGTTTAGAGGCTGACCCCGCAAAGGAGATTATAGTCACCCCTGGCGGAAAGCATGCAATATACTGTGCATGTCTTGCAACCCTCAATCCAAATGAGGAGGTTCTAGTTCTAGCACCAACTTGGCCTACGCATTTCCAATGTGTTGAGATGGCGGAGGCGCGACCGATTGAGGTTCCCTGCGGGCAGGACTACAGACTAGACGAAGAGATCTTGAAAAGTTGTATAACTAAAAAAACGCGGATGATCCTAATAAGCTCGCCCAATAATCCCACAGGCGGATTGTTGGAAATTGGGGATTTAAAGGTGATCGCAGACCTATCCATAGACTATGATCTCTTGGTTCTTTCTGATGAGATCTACGATAGGATAGTGTATGACGACTTAAAGATAAGGAGCATAGCTTCATTCGATGGAATGAAGGATAGGACAATAGTGATAAATGGTTTCAGTAAGACCTATGCAATGACAGGTTGGCGTCTAGGGTATGCCTGCGCGCACAGGGATATTATAGAGGCAATGGATCGCATACAACAGTCGACGACTACGTGCCCCGCAAGCTTTGTTCAGAAAGCTGGCGTGGCAGCCCTGAAGGGTCCTCAGGATTCTGTTACAAGGATGATTAGAGAATATGATTATAGACGCCGTTTCATAGTTGATGTGCTCAATAGTATCCCTGGGGTCCACTGCGTCATGCCCAGAGGTGCCTTCTACGTCTTCCCAGACTTTTCACGCCTAAGAATTCCTAGTTACGAACTCTCTAATAGACTGCTCCTTGAGGAAAAAGTTTCAACAACTCCGGGAATCGAATTTGGAAAGTGCGGAGAGGGTCATATTCGCCTTTCCTATGCGGTTGGGCTAGACGTAATCGGCGAAGCTCTTAAAAGGATTAAAGAATTCGTTATTAGATGCCAAAAGAATTGAGAAGTGAGCCAAAAATGTTCGATGAGAAGTCTCTTTCGGTGTTGAAGCGGATGGTGGAATCTTTCGGTCCCTCAGGATTTGAAAGAGAAACTGCTAAGATAATTAGAGATTACATGAAGGAATATTCTGACGAAATTCTTTCAGACAAGCTCGGCTCATTAGTCTTCCTCGTGAAAGGTGATAGCGAGCGTCCGCACGTGCTTATAGCGGGACACATTGACGAGGTCGGATTTGTAGTTTCGGGGATAGATGAGAAGACAGGTTTCCTATCTTTCAATCCTCTAGGCGGATGGTTCGATCAGGTCTTACTCTCTCAAAGGGTTGTCGTCAGAACTGAAAAAGGAGATTTGCATGGAGTCATCGCAGCAAAGCCGCCGCATCTCTTAACAGATGAGGAGAAAGCCAAAGTAGTCACTCAGGATAAGATGTACATAGATATAGGCGCAACCTCGGGCAAGGAGGCTATTGAGGCTGGCGTTAAGATCGGGGATCCCGTGGTGCCTTGGTCACCCTTCTCTTTAATTCGACAGGGTAAAGTTGCAATGGGTAAGGCCTTCGATGACAGAATCGGCGCATTTGTCATGATGGAGACTATTAGGAGGATCAGAGAGAACCATGTGAGCCATCCAAATACCGTTTATGGAGCCGCAACTGTTCAAGAGGAGGTTGGGCTTAGAGGGGCACAGACCGTCGCCTACCTTGTTGATCCTGATGTCGCGATAGTGCTTGAAGTTGATATTTCAGGTGACGCGCCCGACATTAAACCTTCAGAGGCGCCCGCTAAGATGGGGAAAGGGCCAAGTTTAGTCACTTATGATAGGAGTATGATACCAAATCAACCTCTGAAAGAGTTCGTCATAAAGGTAGCTAAAGAAACAGGAATTCCGCTTCAGCTATCACAAGTATCAAAAGGTGGAACTGATGCTGGACGAATACATCTAAATAGAGTCGGATGTCCAAGTGTTGTGCTTAGTGTGCCTACTAGGCACATTCACAGCCACGTAGGTCTCTTGAGTTTAGAAGACGTTGAGAACACGGTTAAGCTAACGCTTGAACTCATTAAAAGACTGGATAAAAGGACAGTTGAGAGTTTTACGGAGATCTAGAACCCAGCGCCTTCATACTTTTTTCACCTGTTTATCTTAGAAGTCTGAAGAGCTGCATTGCTGGGAGGACATTTCCTTTATCATCGAATAGAGCGTTAGACCCGCCGAACCAGACATCTAGTCCGCTTACAGGTATGGATTCTGGATACCACCAGAGAACCCCCGCTCCCAAGTCGTTAGGCGTTTGTAAAACAGAGAATATCAGATCGGCCAAAAATTTTCTTTGACCTTCTGGGCTCATTTGCCATCCTAAATAGGCTGGATTCGCATACTCGACTTTGCTGAAGTCGACGTAACGGTAAGGATAAGCGGTTTCCACTATGAAGATGTCTTTACCGAAACGTCTTGCCGCATTGGTTAGAGTTTCACGTAGTGCGCTAATGGGACCATGCCACCATGGATAATAACTAAGACCTATAATATCATATGTGACATTATAGCGCTCAATGTTTTCAAAGAAAAACCTTGTTCCAGCCCAGTCACCACCCCGATCAATGTGAATCAATATTTTGATTTCCTCCCCTCCAGATCCGTCTCTAATCCCCTGTATGGCAGCTTTAAGTAGAAGCGTGAATCTTCGCCACTGCTGCTCAGTATCCCCCAGATCATAAAGTTTACCGTCTGGCCACAACATACCAGAGGTTATCTCATTACCCGGCTGCACAATGTCCGGCAAGACCCCCTCATTTCTGAAGTATTCGATACATTCTCTAGTGTAATTATAGACCCTCTCAACTAATGAGTCAAAATCCAAATCTTTCCAAGCCTCTGGTTTAAGCTGTTTTCCGGGATCCGCCCAAGTGTCACTATAATGAAAATCAAGGACTAATTTGGCTCCTGCTGCTTTGATACGTTTTGCAAGTGCCACAGTATATGGAAGATCGTTGACCACCACATCAACACGCGGCGGATCAACAAATAAACGGAGACGAAAACAGTTGGCTCCATATTTAGTCATAATTTTTACAGCATCATCAGGTCTGCCATCGTCCCTAAAAATTCCGCCTCTTTTTTCGATTTCGGCTAATGAAGAAATATCTCCGCCAAGGAGAAACTCTCTTCTTCTGGTCTCGAGTCTCGTCCTTATCAACTTCTTGATCTCTTCCTCTATAGAAGATTTCACGTTAAAGAGGCTCTGGAAGATTGCATATGCCACTAATAAGGATCCTAGAAGTATTATTGGGATTAAAATATAGGCTGGTCTCCTGATACCTCATCGCCCACTATCTTCATTTTACCTCTCCATCTAATAATTCTTTGCATGAAAGCTTCAAATTAATGATTTTCTGCTGATCGTTTCCAGAAAAATCTGGTTTCACCCATCATTTTGATGTCTAAAGGTCTAATTTTTATAATCATTGGAAAATCCTTTACAATCTTACCTAAAACAAGACAGTAATGTGGAGGAAGATCCCGTACAATAGATATCACTGTCTCAGCATCCACCTTGGCAGCTCTAGACACTGTCTCCAAATCATGCTCGTTGACGAAGTTTAATAGGAAAATATTGTCCACTTGCCTGTAAATGTTCTCATTTATCGTGTTCGGCTGATTTGTTACGAATGTTGTGAAGATGCCTAGGTGTCTCATTCGAGTTACAACATCATCCCAGTATGTCTCTCTTAGGTATAAGTGGGCTTCTTCAGCAAACAGGAAGATTGGTTCGATCCTTCTTTGTGAAAGGGCTTCTTGGAGCTCTGCTAAAATGAATTCAACGACTATCTGACGGTCCGTATGGGATGTCTCGCTTAAATCGACAACTATAACTCCGCCGCCGCCTTTCTCAATTTTCCTAATAAGGCCTTCGAAGTCAACAGCTTCGGCCATGTTGTCAGTGAAGAAATTTGAATTCAGTAGTGCATGGTAACGTGAAAACATGGCGTCTCTTACATGCTGGTTGCATTCCCATCTTCTTATAGCATCTCCTAGGCTGCTGAGGGTAAGGGAGCCTCTTTCATGAAGAAGCCTCCAAATCTGTCTAAACTCCCTCGCCGATGTGCCAGGTAAATCCAATACGTAAGTAAGAATTCGAAGTATGACGTATAGATCTGTCTGGTAAAGTGTAACTTTGAAATTTTTTCCGGGCGAGAGTATGTGAATCTTATCATAGAATCTATTTTTTTCACCATTACATGTTAGACCGAGATTTGTGTATTCGCCGTTTATGTCAAATACGATGACTGTTGCTCCATGCTCAACAAGACCTAATGCGATAATTTTTGAAAGATGTGATTTACCCGTTCCCTTCTTTCCAGTTATGACATTCAGCCGCCCATCAAGTTCACATGCGTCAATAAAAAATGGCACCATGTCATGCGTCCAGCCAAGATTTATGCGAAGTCCGTTGCAAACACCAATAATTTTCAGAAGCGATTCAGTAGTCAACCTCTTTATGGTTGAATGTATTCGAGACGGAAGCCATGAATTCTCAGGCCTAATTTCCTCTCCAAAGATTGTCCCATGTATCTTGCAGATGAGCAGATGCGTGTCTTGAATATGCTGTATATGTGACACGATATTTAACGGATCGATGTCGTTGCACTCTGGGTCCTCCTCAATGTTGGGTGAGCGAAGTAGTTCTTCCATTATTCCTGGAACATTCGCATATTGTATGTCAATAACCTGCGCTACCATAGATTTTTTAGCTTTATGATCTTCGATCACAAGGTATCCTCCTTTTTCAATTTCTTCGCCTGGAAAGCTCAATATGTGCAGTGTATTGCCAACTTTTTTGAAAAGCCTCATCCTTTAATCCCCGAGTCCAGTGCCATAAGGTCCGAAAAGGGATCTTCGCATATTCGGCCGCCGCATTAGTCTTATTCCTAACTCTTTTACAAGATAAGATTGTATTCCAACCACATCAATTGAAGTGAATGTGGAATGGATGTGGGCTAGTCTGAGAGTTTCTGGGTATCCTTGAAAATTGAGTTCATTTCCGAGAAGTCTCTCAATAGTGCTTACAGAATCTTGTTTGGAGAAAGCATGATCAACGTCGAGACGAAAGTGGAGACCATCCCTTGAGAGTTTTGCTATATATACTCTTCCGAGAAATATTGTGTGCTTGCAACTTTCTGAATATGGTTGTTCGACTTCAAATAGGCAAGGACATGTGTATTCGGCGAGTAAATCCGTAATTTTTCTCAATATGGGCTGAAGGCTGCTCTCTTTAGAGATGGCGATGACGACGTTAAAGTTTTTTCTGGCATTTCTAAGTATTCGATCAACATCTTCTACGTTCTGACTATATGGGTCAACCGATAAGGATCCGTCCCAAAGAATTAAGCTGTTGCAGGTTGTAGAGGAAATGCTTGCTCTAACATGGTGTTCTATTAGGTTACAAAGGAGCTTCTGCGTTTCGATCAATACGGATTGGCCATTGTAATTAAACGTCCATCTGCCTCCGAGGGTCCTCAGAATTTCCTTATAGTTGTCTTGGTCGATATAGAATGGAAATGGCCCAACTCTCATATACCTATATTTTCCCTTGTTATTCCACACTATTGCCGCTCTCACTGCACATAATGTTCCCGTCTCGGTCTCTCCGATGCGAATAGTTGATGCGTCGATTCCTACGATAGGTGTTCCATCGGGAATTGGCTTCAACGGTATAAGGGAAGCGGAAATAGTTCTCCCTCCAAAATCCTCGTCGATTCCATGTAGCAGGCAGACAGGTTCCGAAATTTCCGGATGATAAGACGTGAACGTTTTTCCCTTGGAGCGGTCAATTGAGCTTAGACTTAACTCTGTAAGGATAGCTTGAAGTTCAGTTTCCTTTATTTGGTCGGGAAAATTATATTTTGGTGTTGCATCATATTGTAGTTGTTCAATCAACAATATTCACCAACTAGCATTTAGTAGCGAGGTATTGATATATAAATGTTGCGCATGTTCATCTTGAACAACACAATAAACAATAATTAGGAAAAATAGGTGCGAGAACAATCATGTCAGATCCCCCCAAAGAAGAAAAACCGTCCGGCCAATTTCCCGTTCACATAAAAATTAGAGTTAGAGGTGTAGAATTCGAAATTGAATGTAGAGAAGAACAAGTAGGAGATGTTGTTCAGAAGATCCTTGCAACCGCAACCCAATATGCCGAAAAGTCATCTACTTCTCTAGAGGAGAAGACAACCTCCATAACTAAGGCTGAAACATGTAGAGGAGTTGTGGAGCAACTCTGGAGGGACGGATGGTTTTCAAAACCTAGATCCCTAGGTGACATTCATGAGGAGATGACGAGAATAGGATACCATTATGACCGAACTGCAGTTGCGCATGTATTACTAGACCTTGTGAGAGATGGCATATTGACAAGGGATGGAAAGGCTCGACGATACGTTTATGTCCAGAAACGTCCATCTTCAGTTGCTGAATAAACGTGTGGAATTTTAAAGGATGAATTGGTAAAGAAAATGGCGCAGAATGCAGAATATGAATTTAGACCCGAAGTTTTGGTGCTTGCTCATTGTCTCCTAAATTATGGAACTAGATGGTGGCAGTATGAGCCTTCAAACGAAAATAGGGGGCCATGCCCCGAGATCGTCAGATTTTTGGTGAAGCATAGAGTTGGAGCAATCCAGTTACCATGCCCAGAATATTCTTTCTGCGGAAATCCCCGGCCACCAAGAACAAAGGATGAATATGAAAGGACGCCGTCCTTCAGTTCACATTGCAAAGATCTTGCGGTTGGAACAGCAAGATATCTTAAGGCCATGGCCCGTGCAAAAGATGGTTCAGAGCTTAAGATCTTAGCAATTGTTGGGGTTGAGCATTCACCCACATGCGCAGTAAAGAGTACTCCACGCATTATAAATGGTCTGAAAGTATACGTCGAAGAGAAGGGGCTGTTTATGGATCTACTCGAGAAAGAATTAATCGCGCTCGGTCTGAACTTCCCCTTCATTGATGTGAACCTCAATGATAGAAAAGAAATCGGCAGAAGACTGAATTTTCTGCTCCGTAAACCTAAAAAGCATCCTGGATGCAGTCCATAGGACTGGTGATTATATGCCCGGTTTAGTGGTGGTTGGAACACAGTGGGGCGACGAGGGAAAAGGGAAGATAGTTGACTTCCTCGCGAAGGATGCTGACTGCGTTGTCAGATATAATGGTGGGTCCAATGCTGGACATACAGTTGTGGTTAAAGGCAGGATATATAAGTTCCATATTGTCCCATCAGGTGTCCTCCAGGGAAAGAGGGTGTACATAGGTAATGGAGTAGTTGTCGATCCCGAAGTTCTTCTTAGGGAAATTGAAGGTCTAAGAAGTAATGGTTTTGACCCAGATCTTCATGTAAGTGACCGTGCTCATGTCGTCTTTGACTTTCATAAGGTTATTGACGGATTAGAGGAGAAGTTTAAGGGCGGATTGAGTGCCGGGACAACACTTAGAGGGATAGGGCCAGCATATTCTGACAAGGTTGCGAGGTTTGG
The DNA here is from genome assembly GCA_025059045.1 of Candidatus Bathyarchaeota archaeon. Classification (NCBI taxonomy): domain Archaea; kingdom Thermoproteati; phylum Candidatus Bathyarchaeota; species Candidatus Bathyarchaeota archaeon. The sequence continues at coordinate 121,944 of JANXEA010000013.1, forward strand.
GATACGAGTAGCAGACCTCTTAAATAAGGACGAGCTCAAAAGAAAGCTTGATCTTCTTTCCACATTAAAGCAAAAAGTAATAACTCATGTATATGACGCTGAAGAGGTAATTGACAAAGAAGCAATATTTAGGAAGTACTTAGATTACGGCCAACGTATTTCAAAGTATGTATGTGATGTTTCATCTGAAATCAACGAAGCTTTGGATAAAGGAGAAACCGTTATTTTCGAGGGTGCTCAAGGCACACTCTTAGATGTTGATCACGGAATCTATCCATTTGGGACCTCATCAAACGCGACGGCGGGAGGGGCATGTACAGGCGTGGGTGTCGGGCCAACGAAGATTGAAAAAGTAATAGGGGTGGCCAAGGCTTATATCTCAAGGGTTGGAACAGGTTACGTTCCCACAGAATTGAGGGACGATATTGGTGAGAGAATACGTGTTATCGGCGGCGAGTATGGGACTGCAACGGGGAGGCCTAGAAGGTGTGGCTGGTTTGATCTTGTTCCGGTAAAATATTCAATCAGAGTTAACGGGATATCTGAGTTGATACTTACTAAGCTGGATGTTTTAAGCGGCATAAATCCATTAAAGATTTGCCTGCATTACATGTGCGAAGGTAAGGTTGTGAGCGATGTTCCAGCAGACCTTACAAAATATGAGAAATGCGTGCCTATATATGAGGAGATGGAGGGGTGGAGCGGCTCTATAGACTGGCACAAAGTTGCGGTTGGGGGGTACGACGCGATGCCTGAGGAAGCGAAAGCCTATGTCGAGAGGATCGAAGAGCTAACTGGTGTACCAATCAAGATGATTTCAGTCGGTCAAGAAAGAGAGGACACTATAATCAAGGATTAGCTTCCGGCGTACGGGATTCACGTATTACTTTAAGGATTTCTTCAACTCTTCGAATGCCGAGAAGTGTTAAACCATATTCGCCATCGGGCCTCCTCTCAATAATACCATTTGAAAGCAGTTTCGGGATCTCATTTGACACAGTTTTACGTGCCTTTCCAATTATCCTCGCAAGTTCGGCGGATGACAATGTTGCCTTCGGAAGCTTACCTATCATGTTTCCTACATATGCTCCAAGTAGTGAGATGCATATTGCATCTCTAGATGAAAGGTCAAGCCTGGATAGGATCGGGCCATCATCAGTTATCTCAACTAGACCGACAAGTTTTTCAGACAACTCCGCAATATTGGGATTGTAAGAGATTTTTTGAGCGATCTCTAAAGATGGAAATACTTTGGAGAGAAATCCGAAGATGAGTTTAAGGGCTTCGTTCACATCCCCCTCAAAATCTGCTTTGACACCATCAATCTCTAGGTGAACCTTAAGTTTACTCTTCTCGGCCACTTCTTAGTCCTCAGACCTAATTCTTGGCAGAATCTCATCTAGAAATGCATTTATGCCTAATGTAGTTATGCGATACTCTCCACGTCCAACCCTCTCAACCCAACCAGCATTAGATAGCTCGCTCAGCCTAGCCCCCACCGTCCCAATCTTACCGCTTGTGAGAGAGGCTATTTCACTTGCCGTTAAGGTCTCCTTCTCTGTTTTACCAGCCTTATAGCCGACATAAGCCTTGATGAGTTGTAGAATTATGGCGTCCTTCTCGCCGCCCATCTTCTCTCTGGGAACCGTTATAGCGACCCCCTCAGGTGTGAAGACTATCAATCCTTTTATGCCCTCCAGAAGCCGCTCGAAATCTACTGTTAAAGTCAATTTCGAAAAGAGGTCATATGTGGGAATAACTTCCCTGATGAAAGCGAAAAACGACTTCAAAACGTCGTCACTACTGCCTGAAAATTTTGCCTCCATGTCCCTATACTTTACGTGAACTTCAAGTGTGTCTTTGGGTTCGCCGCTCATATGAACTGTCCTCCTCAACTCCTTCCAACCTAACCTTTCTACTTCAACATGTCTGAAATTATTAGGGTATGTAGTAAATGGTATGCTACGCATCTAAATACGCTCGCATTATTTAAAAGACTTTTTGAGCAGGAAAAGTTCTTTCCGTCAATGTTAAAAGATATTTTTAGAAAGCCTATGCTTTTATATAATTTTGAACAAAAAAAGGCCTGGAGTGTAAAAGAGTTTGAGTGAAGCAAAGTTCTTTCCCAGAAGGCTAAGCTTTCCAAGAATATGCGATGTTCTAGTCGCGTACTTGAATGCTGGAGCTGATAAAGAATTTGTAGGTCTGAGCGACGTTGTGGCGAAGTCTAATGTCACGCTCCATAACATAAGTAGAAACAACAATTTTCTGAAGAGCTGGAGATTCATTGAGGAAAAGGAGGGAACTGGCAAGTATAGGCTGGGTCGAGAGGCAGCAGAATTCGCTTATGCCTATAAGATTGATCCTAACGGACAGCAGACGAAGGAGATTTTGCGGAGAATACTTTCGGCTGATGATGCGTTGGCAAAGTTTGTCGAGAGGATAAGGGAGGAACGAATGGGAAGGGAGAAAGTATTGATAGAGCTTCCTCGTCTAATAGGAGATCTTAGATCAGATAAGGTTGGGCTTAACGCCTTTTTGGACATGATGGCCTACGCATTCAATTTGGACGAGATTGAGAGAGTCCAGGAAATAGGGACTGGTGAAACAGTGACTAAAAAAGGGAAAATGGTGAGATTGGTTAGAGGGGCGCATAGGACCTTGGCTATGGCCAGGCTGCCGACATCGGAGACCAGCATTTCAATAAACATCAATATTACTCCTGAGATATCTCCCGAAAAACTTAAAGAATATGTGAGGGCTGTGCTCGAGGCTCTTAAGAGCGGCGAAGAATAGATGATCGAATTATTCACGTTCCAACATGCTCAATTTTTCCTTAATCATCCTGCTGAGAGAGTCGGTGTCAACCTTTCCCCTGTACTCTCTCATTATTGTTCCCATGAGGAAGCTGAATGCATCTGCGCCTTTTCCCCTTATGATCTCTCGTTTATCCTCGATTATGCTGTCAATTATAGATGAAATTTCAGCTTCAGATAGAATTGAAAGTCCTAAAGCATCGACGGCTTCTGAAGGCTTCAAGTCGACATGCTTTGTCAACCATCTCAGAATCTCAGGAATTGATTCCTTAGAGACCCTCTTCGCATCAACAAGTTTGAAGAGCTCAATTAATTGGGCATCGTTCAGCTGCTCGATTTCAGCACCTTCTCTCTTAAGCGCCTTAAGGGTTTCAGTGAGGGTTGCAGCTACAACTGTCGGAGCGATGCGTGTCTCCTTCATTATCTTTTCAAAGAGGTCCCCATAGGGCGAGTCTTGAAGCTGACGAGCAAGTTTCTCATTTAACCCATAGTCTCTCATTAGCCGTCTTATTCTTTCCTCGGGCAATTCGGGAAGATTCATCCTTATTCTCTCAACATATTCGGCTGCTATCTCTATAGGTGGGACATCAGTCTCAGGGTACATCCGAGCTGCTCCTGGTCTAGGCCGCATGTACCTTGTTGTCCCATCTGGATTGGCGGCTCGAGTTTCCTCCGGGACACCTTTTATTGCCTCTCTTGCCCTTTCAATCACAGCCCCTAAAGCGTCGACCGCATTTTCTTTAGAATCAGCAACTATGACCACAGCGTCATCAATCTCGGCGTTCAAGAGTCTCCTGACCTCGGCGACTTCCTTTTCGGTCAGTCCATACTTCTGAAATTCGTCGCTGTGCAATATGCCTGCTACTCGACCCCAGAAGCGCGCCCTATCAGCCATCTCTGTTCCAAGCCTCACTCCCGGAATAAGTTCAAGTCCCAACAGTCCCGAAAATTTAGGTAACTTCACGGCTAGGACATGCTTACCTTGATCTATTGCCCTGCCAATCAGTCGGCAACCTGTTCCTTTGAAGGCGGAAGTAACATCTATGATCTCCTCATTTATTGTAGACTCGCTGAGACCCCTCGCCCTAAGTTCATCTCTAATTTTTAAGAGGTTTAGCTGGCGCTGTACTTCATATTCAACTACTTTCGATATTAGCTCCAGCTCCTGTACTCCCTTGATTTCAACTAATGCTCCCTCTGAAATCGAGATGTTCAGGTCTTGCCGAATTGTTCCGATGCCTCTCTTAACCTTTCCTGTAGCCCTTAAGATCCTTCCAATGGATAGAGCTACCTTCTGAGCTTCTTCTGGCGTTGTTATCACTGGGCCGGTTGCAACCTCGATAAGCGGGATGCATAGCCTGTCAATGCGGTATCTTACGGTTAAGCCTTCATCGCTAATCTTCCTTGCCGCATCTTCTTCTAGGCTTATATGCTCTATCGGTACCCTTTTTCCTTCGACTTCGACTGAACCGTTAAGAGCTATGACACATGTCCGCTGAAACCCTGTCGTGTTTGAACCGTCAATCACGATTTTCCGCATGACATGTACCTCATCTACGGGCTTTGCATTCATCATCAACGCTATCGAAAGTGCTATGTCAAGCGCCTCCCTATTCAACTCGTGCGGGGGTTCTTCATCCATCTCGACAAGGCAGGCTGCCTTCCTATTCGATTCGTAAAGTATTCTAACTTCTTTCTTGAACTCAAAATAGGCGGCAGGATCGACTTGACCCATTTCGCTCTGAGTAGGCCTGAGTCTCCTCATAAAGACTGTCTCCGGTTCCTCTTTAAACAGTGAAGGTTTGCAGGCGCAGAAAAGTTTCTCCTCTGTGTCGAGTTGCTGATGGCATTCGAGCCCGACTTTAAGGCCTATTCTAGTATACTCTATACTCACAATGCACCCTCCTATATGCGGGACAAAATATGCGGCTGGATCGACTCAATACTTCTTGGGGAGATTTCATTAGCTATATTCGCTTTAAGGAGAGACCTCACTTCGTCCTGATTCTTCGTCTGGCCGAGTATCCACATTAACTTGACCAGCGCGGTCTCAGGAAGCATATCCTCTAAAGGTATGACGCCGGCGGTCAGCAGGTCTCTTCCATTCGAGTATACGTTCATGTTTACCCTTCCCCATATACATTGAGATGTCATAGCGATGATGACGCCGTCCTTCAACGCGTTTCTTATAGATTCGAAGCATTCCCGTCTAATATGTCCTAGACCTGTTCCTTCTAGAATTATCCCTAGATAGCCCTCCTCTACATGCCAGTCTATGACCTTCGGATTCATTCCAGGATAAAACTTAATCAATGCGACTTTTTCATCAAAATCTGGCTTTAGCACTAAGATTCTGCTCTTGTCCCTTTCTCTGAAATTCTCTGTTAGCATTTCAATTCCCCTATTCTCCAGGATTCTGGCGAGTGGCTCTCCATTAACGGTTTTGAATGCATCTCTTCTACTAGTGTGGCATTTTCTAACCTTTGTACCTCTATGCAATAATACTGAGTCGTCGGAGATTGTCTCATGCATTGCGACAGCGACTTCCGCGAAGGGAGCTTGCGAAGCAGCTAGAACCGCCCCTATCATGTTAGTCGCAGCATCTGAGCTTGGTCTATCCTCCGATCTCTGAGCGCCGACGAGGATGACTGGTACAGGCAGATTCTGTAGTGCAAAGCTTAGAGCAGCTGCGGTATAACCCATTGCGTCTGTGCCATGAGTTATGACAACTCCGTCCACTCCTTTACTTATATAATCAGCAACCTTCTTTGCCATACCACTCCAGTGAGCAGGTGTCAGATCCTCACTGAATACGTTAAAAAGGATATCAGTCTCAATGGCGGCTATTTCTGAGAGTTCGGGGATGATGCTATAAAGATCGCTGGCAGATATTGCTGGTCTAACCGCTCCAGTTCTATAATCGACGCGGCTTGCTATAGTCCCCCCAGTTCCAATTATGGCCACTCTAGGAAGATCTGGTCTTTGTGGTGGTGGCGGCGGCGGAGAGAACGAGGGCCTTGATTCTACGCCTATCTTCTCTATCCTGGTTGCAGGAGTAATTTTTATCCCTATGTTATATCCCGATTTGATCTTGATGACAATATGCTTGTCATCTCCGTATTCCGACCTTGGAATCAGTATTCCTTCAAAAGAAGTATCTTCCCTCAAGATCCGCACTCTGTCCCCGATCTTTACTTTAGATTCCTTCAGCAGCCTGAGCGCTTCTCCTCGATATCCAGGGAGTTCCCAGTCCAACTTTACATTACTTCCAAAGATTTTTTTCTTAGAACTTAAGATCTCATGCACATTAATAAAGGTGAGGGAATGGGATTGCTAATCCGCAAATAAGCTGACCGTGTATAATCTTAAATATGATAACAAAAAAGGAGATCATTTTTGGTATGAAGTGTTAGAAATTTCAACTACAGAATCTTCATTAATCGTTAGGTCATAAGATCTTATAGACCCTATCCATTTCTCTAACTCTATTCTCCACCTTGAGTCCTATGCTTTGTCCGGCATAAGCCTTAGTGACGTTTCTATGCTCTATCTGCATTGAAGAGACGGTTTGCTCGAAATTTGTGGTAGATCCTTGAATTAGAATCTTGTCGCCGACGGAAAGGGTATCGGTCAACTCCACAACTGCAACCCCTATCTTCGTGAAGTAATGTGTTACCCTACCAATCTCTTTTAATTTCCTTTCAGACATGCCAAACCACCTGTACATGAAATGAATAGTACACTTTGCTTAAATGATTTTTCTATTTAAAACGAAATTTATGATTCGCCTGAGAGCTAGGCGCCTACTCTATGAGGATACAGCGCGGTACATTATGCATTTTCAGAAGTTTGCCAGAAGCTGCAGATTACGATAGTATTCAATGTATTGATGCCCGAGATCGGTTGTTTTGAATCTTTCTTCCTTGTCTCTTTCCCTTTTGATGAGACCCTTTTCCTCAAGCCTCTCTAGATACTGCTTAAGAAGGGAGTGATTCAAATTCGCGCCATAGACTATCTGCGTCTTTCTCGCGCCAGCGCTGGCGATACGCAGAATTTCAACTGTTATCTCTATACAGTTTCTTCTTTCCATTCGACACGTCTCCAAATACCTCTTAAGTTTATACACCCATCAATCTAAACCTTTCCTTGACTAGCCCTCGTATAAGCGAGGCCGCCAGGCTTGTGTTGAAACAGATTCCATCAGTCATCTTAGGAGCCTTCCCTCTAAAGCGTTCGTCACCTAATCAAAAAATCCAATATTTAAAGTTAATCTGACAAAAATGGAAATCATTTTCCTAACATGGAAAATTTTTCCATTCTTTTCCAATAATTGGAAAATCCATATTATGAGATGGCTGCACCTCTAACCTTGAAACTTACCAAAAACCTTAATATTTTTCCGGACCGTTTAATCCGAGATAGGCGGGGGTGTCCGAGTGGTCAAAGGAGGCAGGCTTAGGAATACGCTGCAGAGGAAAAATAATCCATCCGAAAAGGAAAGTGATTAATTGATGTATAAAGAAGGTTTCTCTAGGCAGCTTTTAAGATACCTGCTGGCGTAGGCCTGCGCGGGTTCGAACCCCGCCCCCCGCACCTTGCATATACTTTTGCCGCATCAAATCGATATAGGCGTGATCTTAGCAAAAGACCGCTCAGTTATTTAAATATGGAAACTTTTCAGTCGGCTGTTTCCCATTTTCGCGTAAAAAGAAAGTTTTACAATAAAAAGTTTTATAAATTGATAATACATGTAAAAAATATACGTGGCAAATATGTCTGAGGAAGTAGAATTAAAGAGTGGCTTAACACCGAAGGCGGTGGTTACCGGCGTAGTCCTTGTTGCTTTGCTTGCCGCTTGGAGCACACTCTTCACGTATACATATCCGATGAACACATACCTTCAGCCCTATCTGCCAGCCGACCGTGTGAACATGTCGATCTACTGGATGTTCTGGGCTGGAGCGCTCTTCACGTTCTTCTGCCCGCTGCTTGTCTTCGTTCTCCTTCCGGAGAAGATGAGGTTCACTCGGCAAGAGCTTTCGGTAATCTTCGCAATGGTTATCGTTGTTTATCCCTTGACCGTCAAGACGGGTAACATGATGGCACTTCCATCAATAGCATTATCAGGAGCGCCATGGCTTGACGGAGATTATCCGGAAAGAAACTTCTGGATAATGCCGTGGCACTGTCCGGCATGGAAGAGACTTCCTGACGGAACATGGGAATACCAGTACGTTAATGGGGGCCCTGTAGGGAGACCGCTTAACGTAGCCGTACCAGTCAGGTGGGACTTATACTTCCCAGGTTACGTGTTCGGTTTCTTCGAATTAGGTCTATTACTCATAATGGGGTTCTGTGTTGCAGCCCTCATCCGCAAGCAGTACATCGAGGTTGAAGCTCTGCCGTTCCCAAATGCTGCTGCAGCCACATGCCTAATTAATGAGGCTACAACGCTGCCTGAGGGTAAAGCAGGCTTCTTAGGAACTAAACCTAAACTTCTAAGCAATAAGTGGCTATGGATCGGCTTCTTAGTCGCTCAAGGCCTTATGATCCCAGCGTGGCTTGGACTAATCTTGCCGCGCATGGGGATCAGCGCAACAGCATACCAGTTCTATGCAACATCGGCGAACCAGATCATACCCTACATTCCAGTTAGGATAGTTTTCACGGCACCTTGGATCCTAGGCTTAGGTCTTCTCTTGCCACTTGACGTGCTCATAAGCCATCAGATCACATGGATAGTATTCGTCGTGATAATAGCGAATCTTCAATGGATAGTCGGCTTTTATGGGCCTCCGCCAGCAACCGCGACAATGTTCTGGTACATCAGGCAAGTTGAACAAAACCTCCTCATAAGGGTCAGCCCAGGCGGTCAGGGCCTAAATGCATGGGCGGTCGGTATCCTCATAGTGGGAGCCATATACCCGATGTGGGTTCACAGAAGACATGTGAAGTCAGTGATAATGTCAATATTCAAGCCTCAGCCAGAGCTTGAGAGAGGCGACATAAAATACAGATGGTACTGGCTCGGGCTGATACTCAGCTTCATAGGATATGTACTCTTGTTCGCGATACCTGAATACAGAGGATACAATATACGTCCATTCCTATGGATTACGGCCCTATTCCTGATATTCACATTGATAATGTGGCTAGGAGAGGCAAGGCTCAGAGCTGAGACAGGTGCAGTCGGAGGATTCGTCAGCTACGTCGTCCTATACTACTTCTCGCCGCGATTCTGGGGGCCGAGAGCTCTGATGGCACAGTTGATGGGCTACCCTGACGTTGCAGGTAACGCCTCTGGACGCAACATGATATACTACTGGACGTTCCAGTCAACACATGGAATGTTCTGCAACCAGAATAGTCCAATTGGAATACCAATAGCGAATATGCTGGAAGGATTCAAAGTCGGACATGAAGCTAAGGTGAGACCAGTAGATCTGCTAATAGCGGCTATTATAGGCATCGTCGTAGCATACTGGGTCTGCAACCCATTATGGAGCTGGCTGCTTTGCACCGCTAACTGGCAGGGACAGCAAGGATTGGCGGAAGAGCACATCCGACATGATTGGCACACGTCATACACTGCCTCTCGAGGGGCGCCCATAGGATGGAGAGGCTACTGGTACATGGGCTACGGAGACCCATGGCCAGACGTGACAAACATAACATACCAATACATCATCGGCGGTGCCGTCGGATTAATATGCTTCATACTTAGAGCGAAGTTCCCAGCCTTCATCTACAACCCATGGACAATCGTACTATGGGGAGTATGTAGAGGAAACATCCATGACGCATGGTTCTTCTTCCTCGTGGCATTGATCGTCAAATTCATAGTCATTAGGGTGTGGGGAGTTACATTCTACGAGAAGAGCTTAGTCCCGCTCTCTGTAGGTCTAATAGTCGGCGGCGCGCTGATATTCCCAATAAACGAGATCATCTACTGGTTCACTGGAAGAATCGTGGCAACATAACCTCCATATCCCCCTTTTTATATGCTCACATTTTTGGGAGAAGCATGAAAAAGACTCCGCTTCCGGTCAAGTTACTTAGAGACTATGTGAGAGATTGGATCGAAACTAGAGAAGGAATAGTTATCCATCCTAAGGATGAAATGTTGGAGGAGCTGCTGCTGAGGCCGCACTACGTCTTCTTTCTCGGTGAACAGATTGGATGGGAGTTCATAGCCATGGTGAGGATTCCATTTCGGGAAACTGACACAGAATCCATAAAATTTTTAGAGCATCTAAGGAATGTGAGATGCAAGTTGACTTGGCATGGAATTGTCCGAAAAATTCCTGTCTTCCAAATGATAGAACCTACGGAACATGATGAAGCGGGCTCCACCATCCCTTACCATGACCTTCCATCGTTTCTCAATCGTAGCGAGGAACTAAAAATGTCTGTAAAAGACGCAAAATTCAGTGAGATGATGATCTCCCTCCTGGGCGGCACGAAGTTCCTAGGATCTGATGAGACTAGGCGTGTCGCGATGGGTCCATATTGGCTTGTAGAGGCTGTGAAAACTTTTATGTTTCCAATTGAAGGGCTCAGCCGTAAAAAATGCAGAAGAGACTTCATTAAGGCTTATGACGCGATCTCAGAAACCTCCAGAGCCTTAAATAACTACTTCTTAGCAAAGTTGGCGGACAAGTTCTCTGAAGACTAAAAAAGTGTTTGAGAAGAGTGGAAAGAAAGTCTTATATTTTAATGCGAATCGATAATGATTTGGAGAGTAAGAAGCGGATGAAGGCGGGAAAGATTATTGCCTTAACACTTTTTCTCTCAATTCTTGTATTAACTGGCCTAAATGTAGTATGGTCGGTAAGCGGATATGAACCTAGAGTGATTCCGAAAATCAACTACCTACCCATAGTTGAGAGGGCGAACAGAGATTATGAAGAAGTTAAAACCATTGTTAAGACGTTATCTTCCCTGGGAACTCGCTACACAACCTCTCAGGGATACATCATTGCCAGAGATTACATTCTAGACTGGTTTAATAAGTATCTAACCAATGTCACAGTTCACAAATATAATTTGACAGTTCTGGTTGACTACGGAGGAAATTTGACTCTAGAAGATGGAACATTCTTCAAGGCATACCCATTGATGCCGAACGTAGTGGTTCCGGTAATCGCAGAGAATGTCTCAGGACCGTTGGTATACGTTGGAACCGGAGAGCTAAATGAGCTGGACGGCAATCCAATCCAAGGGTCAATTGTTATTATGGACTTTAACAGCGGTCTAAATTGGATAGAAGTAGCCAAGCTAGGAGCAAAAGCTGTAATATTCATAGAACCCGCGACAACGAATCGAGAGCAGGCATTAGAGAAGAGGCTTGAAAGGCTTGCATTCAAGTTCCCCAGATTCTACATTAAAAGAGAAGACGCTTCTAAGATTCTGTTGGCTCTTGCGCAAAGCAAAAAGCTTGGAAAGCCGCTAATAGGGACTCTGAACGGGCTTACAAAATGGGAGATGAGAACCGCAGAGAACATAATAGGCTTTGTTAGGGGCACAAAATATCCGAACAATTGGGTTGTAATAGGTGCGTACTACGACTCGCTTTCCGTCGTGCCAAGCATATCCCCAGGAGCATCGGAATCTGTAAGCATGGCCATCCTTTTGACGCTTGCAAAGTATTACAGCGAAAAACCGCCAGACTACACAGTTATGTTCGTAGCATTTTCAGGCCATCACCAAGGGATATGGGGAGCAAGAGAATTTGTGGCTGATTACGTCTATGGACCAGTATATCCTAAGGATTCTCCGCATTATAGGGCGGAAAGCATCGCAAAATATGTGGTTGCAGGGTTCGGAATAAGCATAATCCCGGACACTCCACTCCTTTATCCAACCCCAAGCGGAGGTTTCTACATACAACCAGAAGAAGAGAAGATGCCGGGAGATGGCATAAACTACATTATAGACACTTATAGGCTGCTTATGGAGCAGACTGGGAAAGATTATGGTCTTGAACCGCATGGCACAGGAGGAAGTCAATCAATATCATTTGCCATCTCAGCAGCTGACACCTATCCCGTGCAGAGTCCAAATTATATGAGGTGGGTTGACATGGAGGCACTTCTTGCGCCTAACAGTCCAAGGTGCCCCGGATACTTATTTATGACTTCAAGATGCTTTGATTGGTTCTACTATACGCCTACGGATACATACGAGGCCATAGAGCCTTTGCTTCCCAATGTCAAGGAGCAGATGGAACTTCTTTATTCCTGGCTCCACACATTTCTACATACAGATTATCTTACTAAAATCCCTGCTAACAATCCGCAGCAGCACTGGGGCCTATACTGCGATATCGGGACAGAAGGGTTAGTCTCAAACCATCAGACATACATGAGAAACTACTTCCAAGCAGTGATGTATGATGAAACCACAGGTTGGTATGTCAATGTCGCGCCAAAAGAGAACCAGCAGCTACTTTTAGTAGTTCATACGGCTAGTCATGGAACATATGAGGGTTTAATACTCTATAGGGATCGGATAGCCTTTGTAACCTTAGCAAACGAGTCAGGTGTTGCTGAGATCATCGGCGAGATTGGCAGCGAGCACTTAGATAGGTCTTGGCAGCACCACGAAATGTTCAACATGTATCTCTTAGATTCAAAGGGTAATGTTCTTATGGCAAGAGATCTCGGACAATACAATCTTCCACAAACAATATATTGGCATCTCACAGGGGCTGTATGTCGAGGTCAAAGCAACTTCAACCTCAGGCGTGTTGTTCTATTTCCATGCGCGGCTTTCGTCCTCTTCGATTATATTGAGCCAGACTATCTAGACCTTTCATATCTATCCTTTGTCATGAGCGTCAGATACTTCATCGGCCACACACCGATCATCCACCATAATTTGCCGAGGGTCGAAGCCTCGGAGAGGCTCTATTATGACCTAGGTCCGAACATCGCTATGGCATACGTGGAACCCAACGTGCCATTAGAATTTATTATATACTCCCCATACGCAGCCAACAGACCATACGCAATCTTCACAAACGCGACAAAGGATAATCGTGAAGGTTACGGATACACCCTCAGGCAGGGTGAGCAATTCATAATAAGCATATACGATTACGCTAGGGACCTATTCTATATCAATGAAGAGAGGATTATGAGGGTGGCCGAGCCGGCCAAAATATCTGGAATCTACACGGAACTGCATGCCAAGTCACGTATCCTTCTTGAAGAGATGAGAGCCGCCTTAAAGAGTTACAATTACAGTGTTGCGTATGTCAAGGCGGTTGAAGCTTGGAAGAATGAAATTGAAGCATATGCCTCGCTAAGGAGCACACTAGAGGACACAATCTTTACTGTCCCATTCTTCTGCGCCCTGATAATACCGTTCGTATTCTTGGCGGAAAGATTATTCCTCCATTACTCCGGGTATAAGAGGTTGGGCGCAATTGTCGCCATCTATGCAGGGCTAGTAGCAATATTTTCTATAATGCATCCAGGTTTCACGATAGCGTCCTCAGCAATGATGGTTCTAGTTAGCTTTGCAATATTGGCTCTGGTAATACCTATCCTCTTCATAATAGGTAGCCAGACAAACACACTGTTGAACGCGATAAGACGAAGAGAGCTCGGGATGCACGTCGCGGAGATAGGGCGTATGTCCTTCGCAACCACAGCATTCTCGACTGGAATAGAAAACATGAGGAAGACAAGGTTCAGAACGGCTCTCACACTGATCTCAATCTTGATACTAAGCTTAGCATTAGTTCTGTTCACATCTGTCGCTGGCGTTCAGATGGTCAGGAAGACAGAGCAGTCCCCGAAGTATACTCCGCCATTCGAAGGAATAGTCGTCATGAGAGAAAACTTCGGGGAGACCCTAGAGGGGTTCAGGTATGGCATTGGCATAAGAGCCATTCAATACCTCAAGGCTAAATATGGGTCAGAAGCCATAATTGCCCCTAGAATCTGGTTTATAGCAACGCATCCAAGCCGAGTATCATGCGGTTTGATCGTATGCAGATTGCCCCAAGAGAAGGAGCCATCAGGCAAACCCACTCTAATCAGGGGCATAACCCTATTAACGCCTGAAGAAGCAAAGCTTACAGGTGTGGCCCAAGCCTTAGTCGGAAACAACAGCGACTGGTTTAATGAGCAGGACCTCTATGCATGTATTCTACCCGATATTATTGCTGAACGTTTAGGAATCCCGAAAGACCTTTCCCCAGAGAGGGGCAAGTACAAGATAAACCTATGTGGCTTGGTACTCAGTGTAGTCGGAATAGTTGAAGACGGCTTCTTCGATGCGATAGTTGACTTAACTGGCTTCGCCCTGACACCAATCGATAGAAGGGTGTCAGTTTCGCCGCCAGCACAGCTGTTTACAAGCGAGACGATAATATTGCCGGCGAAGCTAGCTCCTTACTTGAGACAGCATTGGAGGAACTCTGAGATAGTTGAGGGGGTTATGACGAGCAGCGTTGCACTCAAGTTTCTGAACAGGAGCGCAAATATAGATAAGGCTGGCGAAATCTTCAGCATGTTCAGAGGCTCGACATCGCAGGTCTGGGTGTACCAAGACAAGAATCTATACACGCTGACGGTATCCGTTTCTGTTAAGAGTACAGGTATGGCTGAGCAGAGCATCGCGCTTGTCCTCGTAGGACTAACAATATTCAACCTTATGCTGGGAAGCGTACATGAGAGGAAAAGAGACCTATTTATCTATAGCTCCGTTGGTCTAAGCCCCATTCACATATCAATAATGTTCATAGCGGAGGCGGCCGTATACGCGGTTGTCGGAAGCCTCATCGGTTATGTGGTGGCGATGACTGTTGGACGGGCTGCTGTTACGTTGGGTCTCCAATTGGGCTTCATGAACTACGCTTCAGGATGGGTGGCAGGAGCAATAGGAGTCTCACTCCTTGCAACAATCTTGTCAACCTTGTATCCAACAATATCCGCTGCGAGAATGATCACACCCTCATTGGAAAGGAGATGGAGGATACCTACGAAGCCTGTTGGAGACGAATGGTCAATACCGCTTCCCTTCTTCCCAGCGGATGAGAGAGAAGCGGCGGGCATACTAAACTTCATTAAAGAATACTTTGAGCATCATATGAGCCCAGTCGCGCCAGAGTTCTCTGTCTCATCCCTAAATATAATGGAAACCCGCGTTGAAGGTTTCCCAGCACTAATCCTTGATGCTGAAACGAGGATAGTACCATATGAGCAAGGGATAAGACAGAGGACAAAGATACAGCTGATCAACAGATCGGGGAAATGGAACATCGTAATACATCTGACGAGGCTTACGGGAACTTCGAAGGCATGGGCTGACCATAATAGAGCGTTCCTCACAAAGGTTAGAGAACAATTCCTATTGTGGAGAGGTCTTCCGCCAGAAGAAAGGCGGAAGTACTTGAAAGAGGAAAAGAAATAGGTGAGGTGGGATGGAAAAATCTGGCAGCTCCGAAAAACTCCTGAGAAGCGGGCTTACACCAGTCACAGTGATAGCTCTGCTCTACGCAATCTTCGTATTTCAACCAGCCATGGTCTGGCTGTCGCTGACTACGGGTGGAGGGCTAGGCGCCATAAGCTGGATAACAGTAATAATATTTGCGGAGATAATGAGGCTCTCTGGAAAACCCATAAGCAAACAAGAGGCAACAATCATATTCCTCCTCGCGGCCGTTGGGGGAAGCATGGCTGGAACACCCTTCTTCATAAACATGATTTACAGGGCCTATTATGCCCAGTCGCCCATCGCTAAACTATTCGGAATTGCGGATGAGATACCGAGATGGTGGGCTTCAACAAGTATTGAGGCGTGGCAGAGGAGAACTTTTCTACACCCAAGCTGGACGCAGCCAATCATCATCGGGATAATCATGCTAATTCTGGGGGAAGCCGTAAACCTGAGCATGGGCCTCATCACCCGAGAGATATATATCAGATCGATGAAGCTACCCTTCCCAATGCAGGAGGTTTCAGCAGTGGGAATCGCCACTATCGTCGAGCCGGAACAGGAGAAGAGAACAATCTTCCTGATCGGAAGCCTATTCGGAATTATATATGGATTCATACTTTATGGTCCACCCATACTGAATCAGCTACTCACAGGCGTCCCCAGCAGCGCACCTATACCATGGGCTGACATGAACGAAATCATCCAGACAGGCATACCTGGAGCAAGCTTCGGAATAGCGACAAGCTTACTGACCCTTATAGGCGGATTTATATTGCCGTTCAGCACGGTTGTGAGCATTCTTGCAGGATCAGTCGCATTGTACATGATTGCCAATCCGCTGCTCGTCAGCCTCCGTCTAACAGGGTTCGCGGAAGAATACTTCTATGGTATGAGCATAGCTGACATCATGTATAGGACGAACCTTCATGCGTGGGCGGGACCTTTAGTTGGCGTTGCCTTGGGAGCAGCTGTGATCCCGCTGCTACAAGCCAGAAAGGCAATAGCCGCGGGTTTCAGATCGCTGTCGAAGATAGAGAAAGGCGGTCTCAGTGTCACATCTCTACCAGTTCTACTTGCAATATGGCTAGGCTCCTCAGTCGCCTCGGTCGCCATAACCTACATGCTAATACCAGCAGGGATAATCTATCTCCTAGTAATGCTCGGATTCTCGGTTGGCTGGTCATTCATTTGGACGATGATCAACGCGTATTCCCTAGGTGTAACCGGCCTCCAGATAGGAGAGCCCCGGCAGGTCATACCAATATTTAAGTACTCATATATCTCGACCGGGTTCTATCAGGGCAAAGACATATGGTTCATGGATCCGATTATAGGCACAGGGGGAGCCGGATGGTGCGGAACATTTAAGGTCTGCGAATTAAACGACACGGATCCTATAAGCCTAATAAAAGTCTTCCTATTAGTGCTGCCGATAGTTACGGTAATGGGCTTCGTTTACGTTCAGAACTTCTGGTCAATAGCGCCTATCCCCTCCGTGATGTATCAATATACTGCCATATACTGGCCGATATCGGCAACGAACGACTCACTCTGGATAGCAGGCAGAATGTTCACCGCATTTGATCCCATATGGGTTGCTGGAGCATTCGCGTTGACTCTTGCAGGCGGAATCATAATTGCGGTGCTGAAAATACCCGCAAGCATAATAGGGCTGGCTGTCGGAGTAAACACTGCAATACCCTATGCAGTAACAATATTCCTCGGAGGAATAATAGGAAGATTTATCGAGTGGAGAATTGGAAGGGACTGGTGGAGACGAAACAGAATGGTTCTAAGTGCAGGCCTCTCACTCGGAGAATCCACATCAATCATAATCGTAAGCGTAATAGGGATGATCACGCGGTCCCTCTGGGTAATGCCATATTAGAATAGACTTCTCCCATCATGCATGACGCGGTCCTAATCCCTTGGCCATTAGAAATCCTCCTCTTTTTCCTCCCCCTGTAAAGAAGAGTAGATGAGATAGGCTAAGACGATGAGATCAAGCAGGTAGATGAGAAGTAGGTTGAGAAAAACGTCTAAGCCGTAGATAGAGATTGCCTTTCCAAAATCGACTAAGATATTAATTATGATGGCGAAGGCGGCTATGACACGTCCAATCGGCCATGAAAGAAATATGATTATGCCTGAGACAACATAGATTATGCATATTGACAATGGAATAAGCGGGTCGAAAGGAGGGCGGAAGAAGACTCCAAGATCAAAGTTTACCATATACAGCTGGATGGTGACCCTGAACAATCCAAATAGCAGCATGAAAAGCCCCGAAAGGACTACCCCTAAAGATAATTCTCTAGCCATTATAACCAGCCCGGCAACCTGAAAGATTTTACATAAAACTTTATTTAACAATTATGCAAAGGCTATTCTCTCCATTACTAATCCGTAACCAACGTCAATATTTATATCAAAATTAAAATTTTGGGAACACTTAAATATGGAGTAACGAAAAAAGATATGAAAAGATATGTCGCGCGGACAGATTACGCCGGTACTGCTCGCCGCCCTGATGTTCGCAACCCTGCGAATATATGTCTGCGAAGCTCAGATCGAACCTATCATATATGGAAGGGTGAGGGATGCTGTTACCGGTCAGCCAATTATTGGAGCGACAGTAATCATTTGGAATCTGAATCGCAATATGAGAGAGGTTTACCAAACCAGCGTTAATGGAGAATACGTGATATCAGGTTCAATCCTATTATGGAATGATCAGTACCTGGTCTATGCGTTTCGTGGGAACCTTACAGATGGAAGATTGGATTACGTTCCTGGAATGTATGAATTCAAGCTTGCCTACGGCGAAGTTTCAAAGAATGTTTCAATGCAGCTGCTGCCAGGCGCATCTATAACAATAGATGGAAGCTTCTACTCGCCTGAATCTTCATCTCTTGGAGAACGATATTTAGTAACAGTAAATCCTGAACTAGGCTACCTCCCCCAAACAGAGACGAGATATCTGAGAGAGTATGGAGACTCGTCCTATGCAAGGCTACTCGGCATCAGCCGGCGAGTAGTTGTCGTACCAGCTAATATACCCATAAAATTGGTGGTTGAGACAGCATTTCTTATTGAAGAGTATAGGATGGATTATGGAGTTGTATATAAGACCTACAGCTTCCGAACTGAGAGGTTGACGCTTGACGATTTTGGAAGACCATTCAACCTCACACAGGCCCAGCAAATCTCCCTCAATCTATCAGAGTACTCGCTGAGACATGGCATGAATATGCTTAACAACAGAATATCCGAGGTCTCCTCAAGCCTGGACGAGGCTCAGAGAATAGGGTTTGTAGTCTTCGAGGATAGGTCGAAACTTGCTGAAGCTGAATCTAGGCTCACCGAGGCTGGAAAATATCTTGAAAGGAAAAACTATACAGAATGCTGGGTAGTGCTCAGCGATATCCTAACAAGGACGAAGCTCATCACATTAAATCTAAATAACATGAAAACTGTCAGTATAACAAGCGCGGTCTACATGCCAGCAATCCTTGCAATATTCAGCGTTATCCTAGCCTTCTTCTTCTTTGAGAACGAGAAGAGGAAGCTTATCTCAAGCATCATGATCTATACCGCCTTCCTAGGCATTTTCTACATCATATACCCTGGGGCGCATCTCATAATGGATCTGAATAGGATATTATTCATAGAATCCGCTGTAATCTCAGTTGCGGCGACATTGCTTGTCGTCTTCGGGGTTCCAAAGATATGGAAGGAAAGGCAGATTGAAGGTGAAGTGTCACTGAAGAGCGCAGTCTCAATCCTCTTCTCGATGGGGAAGAGGCAGATAAGACGAAAGAAACTTAGAGGATTCTTCACGATACTCTCCACCGTCATCCTCGTTCTGGCATTCGTTTCTCTAACATCCTTCGGAACAGTCTTCGACATAGTTGCAGAGAACATAAACGTTAACCCAGGTGCAAATGGGATACTTGTAAAACGGCTTCAGAATGCGACTTCAATATTATCAAGCCCGCTTCCCATCAGTGACATGGAGATAATATCTGGGCTCTATAGCGCAATGACGCTCTCACCTAGATTTGAGAGTTCCCCAAGCATGAACCCCATAGCTCAAATCATCAACCCCGCAAATAACAAGGATTTACCAATATATGGGATTGAGGGGGTGTCGCTTGCAGATGATCCTGTGATGAAAATTAGAACAGGCCTAATAAGCATGGGAAGACCCTTCAATGAGAGCGTGGCCGACGAAATAATTGTCAGCAGCACGGCAGCCTCGATCCTGGGACTAGGATTAAACCAGACAGTCTACCTAAGCATAGCAGGTGTATCGGGCTTTATTGGCAACTTCACAGTTGTGGGCATATTCTCTGACTCTGTATATGCAGGTATCATTGACCTTGACGGGCAATCCTTCGGGCCGATAAGGCTTCTTCCCGACGGAACCCCAAGAGTTTGCAACGCTACCGAGGTTATACTCATGCATTGGAAGACGGCTAACATGCTCCAGGAGAAGATTAATGAAATCGCGGGAAAGGGAGCGCCTCAAATTGCAGTGATTCATGAGATAATCTTCCAGCCATCTGCCACAGTTAAAATTCAGGATATGATAAAAACCCTAATATACTCCTTCCATTACGATGTCTTCATCTCATCGAATAATATTATAACACATTATTTCATAGGGTCCTTTTACGAGATAAAAGGAGCCGCTGAGCTAATAATCCCTCTAGCGATGGTAATCCTCAATATAGGCACGGTTATGCTTAACGCTGTGTATGAGAGGCGTGGGGAGCTTAGAGTACTCTCAATGCTAGGTCTCAATCCGGCTCATATAAGGTTCATGTTCTTGGCGGAAGCCATAATAGTAGGCATGGTTGGAGGTGGAGTTGGATACCTCTTCGGGCTGGGCTTCTATCGGATCGCAACCTTCTTCGGGCAAACATTAATGGTGAGGGAGAAGCTAGAATGGTGGTGGAGCGCGATAGGCTTCGCGGTTGCAATGATTGCATCCGTCATCTCAGCGATTAGACCAGCAATCCTTGCTGTTAGGCTATATACGCCATCAATGGTCCGCAAATTCAAGCTCAGCGAGCAGGAGCAGAGAACACGCAGAGAGGAGATATTCAAGGTTTATCAGGCCAAGGAGGTAAGCATGCCCGTTAAGATCCTCCCAAGCGAGCTGCCATTCTTCTGCGGCCTCGTACTCAATAGGCTTGAAGAGATGAAGACGGGGGCAATGGAGAGGGTTGAGGAGGTTAAGGAGATACCGGAAATAGAGAATGTGAAGGGTGAACTTGTAAAGGCGATTAACTTCAACTACTACTTTACTATCTCGGGAACAAGAAGAGGCACAAATAACGAGCTGATATGCATCAAGAGTCCCGGGGAAGATTATTATCGTGTAAGGCTAAAATCGAAACCAGCCGCTCCAGGCATGCCTGAAGACTCAATAGACAGAACAATAGATTTCGTCCACTCCCTCTGTATTGAGTGGAGCAAGAACAAGAAGAGGATAATCGGCGGCTAAACCTAAAATTTATTCTCAAAACATTCGGATAGATTCTCCAACATCAAACTGGGATGTAGGCCGGGCGGAAACAGACTTTCACTAACTGTTGTCTCCTAAACCATAATTATGATAGGAGGGAGGCTTGCAATTCATAAAATAAAGCAACGTCAGAGTTTAGGGGCGGAAGGGTTGCCGGGACCGAAATGCTTCAAGATCACAAGGTTCTCCACTCTACTCTGATTGGAGATCTCAACACCCTCTTTAGCAGCTTCAACAGTGACGAAAAATTCGTCACTGGTAAGTTCTCCGTAACGAATCATGGTAGGTGATTCAGCATGAAATCCGCCGATTCTCCCATGCCCCTGAACAACTATCAAGCCGTAGGCTGCCTCGTCAATGATCTTCACGTTCCGACCCGGATATATGATGAGCTCTTTCGCGCTGAAATCCTCAGATCCATAGATTACCCACCGTTCTATATAACCATCATCTAAAGCGTCCTGCCCCCCACTCAAATTTCTCGGGATCAAATGATGATGCCTCTTAAACTCCGGATCTAAATTCGCATCCCAATCGATCATGTCTACCAGATAGTCTAAGTCGCCTTGGAGGTCTGGAGGGACGTCCTTAACCAGTAGTCTCCGCGGAACAGGCTTGCCCTCGAGCATAGACTGGTACATGGCGAAGACGTCTGAAGCCTTCTGCACCTCATATGTAACAAGTGTTCCAGGGGCGTGAAGTATCCCTGCCTGCACAAGCCAGCCTGTTCCTGGAACGAGCCTATAGGCTTGGGAATACGCTAGAATGCCATTGTCCCCATTCTCCCACCTCTCAAGGCAACGTTTAATATCATCCCTACTGGTTCCCGGAGCCAGCCCGAAAAATGTATAGGGGAATTTTCCCTCAACCATGTTCAATTGGGGCGGAAAATAGTAGGCCTCGGGCTTCGGCTCCCGGCCAACAATATGGGCATGTTCCTCCATCTGGTGTAGGTGAAGCGGGATTGGGCAGGCGTTATCGAAGAACTTGGTTAGAACCGTCCAACCGCCATACCTATGCATTACTTGTCTGCCTAGAATCCTGTCACCAAACTCGGCGATCAGATCGCTTAAGAGAACCTTCTCAATTCTCCCCTCATCCTCTATCACGGCGTAGCTTAAACCTTCATCTTCAGGCGCGCCTGGGTTGTCCGCCCTCACGGTTGAAGCCAGCCACCTCTCATCTATGCCGCCTCTCTCGACGCCTAGAGCATAAAGGTCATGGGGTGAAAGCCTAATTCTTCCACCTGGAACTAGAAAGTCTCTTGGAACCCATGCCGGGGCCAACCTTATAATCCCATGATCCACAGCGTCTGATATGCTTCTCCTCTTCAACCTAGACACTCCGGCTCAAAGCATACTGAGGATTGGCGGATCATCAATAAAAATTATTTGATAATTGATCGGGATTCTTCTTAATCAAGCAGCTATTGTCCGGCGTGGAACCCCTCCTTCTTCAAGGCCTCCCTCAGAGCCCTCAACAGTATCTGTACAGTCTCCTCATTCGCGTTTACACCCATCAAGCCTATCCGCCAAATCTTGCCTTTAAGTTTCCCAAGGCCTCCGCTTATCGTTATGTTGAACTCCTCGCGGAGAGTTCTGCGGACATTTTCGTCGGAAACCCCCTTTGGCACCTTAACCGACGTTATCACTGGACACCTATACCTCTCATCAGCGTGGAACTCAAGTCCAAGATCCTCAAGCCCCTCAACCAGGAGGCTCCAGCTCCTCCTATGCCGCTCCCACCTAACCTCCAGTCCCTCCTCATAGAGGAGCCTCAAAGCCTCTCTTAGAGCATAAACTAGGAGAATCGGCGCGGTGTGATGATACGCCCTATTATTCTTAACCCAGTATTCCTCGATGGTTGAGAGGTCAAGGTACCAGCTCTGAACCTTACTCTCCCTACCCCTAATCCTCTCCATCACCAGTTCATTAGCGGTGATGGGGGCCAGTCCGGGAGGGCAACCCAAACACTTCTGAGAGGCGGCATAGCAAATGTCTATCCCGAACCCGTCTACGTCGAGCTCGCATCCGCCTAGCGACGTCACAGCGTCGACGAGTAGAAGCGCACCGTACTCATGTGCAACCTTTGAGATCTCCTTTATCGGTTGGAGAACCCCGGTTGAAGTCTCAGCGTGAACGATAGTGACAACTTTCGCATCGGACTCGGACAGTGCAGATTCAACAGCCTCTTTACTCACAGCCTCCCCCCAATCCGCCTCGACCAGGATAGGGTTGCCGCCGCATCTCCTCACCATCTCCGCCATCCTCTCGCCGAAGAACCCGTTCACGCATACAACCACATCGTCGCCGCGTTGGACAGTGTTGCATATAGCGCTCTCCATTCCAGCTGAACCCGTCCCGGAGATCGGAAAGGTAATATAGTTTCTAGTGCGGAAGCAGTACCTAAGCAATTCAACAGTCTCGTCCATCACCCTCATGAAGAATGGATCAAGATGATCAACGATCGGCAAGGACAAAGCCTTCAGGACACAGGGGTCAACATTGCTCGGCCCAGCGCCCAAGAGAAGCCTGCTAGGCGGCCTCAGCTCACCATAAGTCCTCATGGCGAAATCGGATACCTCAGGCAACATCTTAACCCAAATAGCATAAACATTATGATATAAAGGCTTTACGCTCTATCACAACTCCGCAGGGCACGGTAAAACTTAAGTTACACATGCTCCACTCAAAAATATCGGCGGGGGTACCCGAGCCAGGTCTAAATAATGGGTCAGAAATCCCTGATCCCATAGGATAAGGGGGAGGACTTAAGATCCTCTGGCGTAGGCCTCCGTGGGTTCGAATCCCACCCCCCGCACCACGGATGAACCCCCTGCATTCTCATTCTCTTTTCCGGAAGAATTTGAGGCCGTCTTGCTCGCAGACGTATTCAAATCCAGCCTCTATTAAATCAGCTATTTCTTTAGGCGTCTTTGCCACTTTGCAGACGAAATCATCCTCGTTCTCATTTTTCGTCAGTTGTGTATAGATTAATGTGTTTTTTAGGCTTTTATGTCCAAGCGTTTTCATCACGTGTAGAATGTCTCTGGTCTTAGCGTATTCCATAGTGGCTTTCCAATGCCGTAGCGTGTGGAAGCTAATCTTCAGAAGCCTTGGGTTTGAAAGTTTATGTGCTAATCGTTTCCTATGCCTCCCGAATGTGCCTGCTATACTGTCCAAATCCTTATAGCGGCTGAAGACTCTTTCACGGTCTCTTGGAATCGTTCCCAGCATGCCGCGCCTGTCCTACGCAACCGAGCATACTCTTCAAGATCCTCCCAAGGCTCAACAAGGCTGACCAATCTTGTCACCTTAAACATTTGTTTGAGGAAAACTATAAGACGTTTCTGGCGCAGGCAAAGTACACTGTACCTTGCAAGCTTAGCTAATGCACAGTGTACTTTAAAGCGGCCTTCAAAGTACATATTAAAGGCGAGACTGTACTGTCGGGGCTGTGGGCGAAAAGGCTGAGCTAGCCCAGGTTGACTGGCGCGAATCTTCCGTCTGTTCCAGTTATTTCTAGTTGCGGTGAGGCTGGCTTATCTATGTAGTCTTTCTTGAATTCTGTGTAGTCTCCCCAGCCGTAGAAGCTGAACCATTCTCCGCGCAGGTGGAAGGCTGGCTCGCCGTGCCAGTGCATGCCGCTTGGGTATATTGCTCCGGCTACGCGTGCCTTCACTCCAAACGTGTACGCGACAAGCGTCGTGTATTCGGGAACAGTCTGTTCGCTCATGCTTGGAACTATGTTTGTTTTTGGCGTTTCCTGGTATGAGCCGCGCAGATAATAGGGGTACCCGATTATGAATGGTATTAGGTCGCTTTCTTTCATGATGCTGTCCAGGTTCTTCTGGTACTCTGCATTGCTATTGGGCCAGTTACGGGCAAGAGCATCTCCTTGTCCAAAAGCAAACCATATGGCGACCTTGTAAGGCGGCTCAGCCTCGCCGGAATTTGCGATGGGAGGGTCTGAGCGGAAGTAGTCGCTTGGCACTCCGCCGCCTCAACCCGAAAACCCAGCCCCCACGAAACCAAGCAACACTTTACCCAACAAAACCCTTATTTTTTACACCCAACACATAAACATGGAAGCCAAAGCAGAGATAACTGTTTGTATTTCAGCTTCCTCAACAAGCCTCTCCAGATCTAGGCTGCCTAATGCAACCGCCAAGGCAGCTCTAACCGTCAACCAGTAAAGAGGGGCTCTGAATCCTGCCCTTGTCTCCTGCCATCTCAAGATATCTCTTGCTTGTTAGAGACTAATTCTGCGGTAGACCACAGAGTACTTTACGCGGCTAAACTGCCTCTGCGCCCTAACCCGTTTAGTTACCTCATAAGCCGTGAGAGGCGCCTCTTCTGCAAGAACCTTAAAGATGGCCCTGTTCAGCCTCGCCTCCCTACCCATGAAGACTGGAAGCCTTAAGCCGCCTGGCTTTGGCATGGACTTGCAACCTGCCCTGAGAAGATCACCCATTCAAGTGGCGCTAAGAGGATTCCTTTGGTGGCGAGTTGTATGCTTCTTCTTAAATGGGTGATGAAGCACCCTAAGGGAAGGGATCCATCTGCCCCATTGTAGATTTCGTTAAGCAACAACTCAAACGTGAAAGGATGAGCTACCATTATTTTAGAGAGCTTGTCAGGAGCTTATTGAAAGGGCTGGAATGAAGAAGAATGTTTGGCCAACACTTTTCTTCGATATATGGCTAATTGTGCCGAAAACCGCAGCGGAAGAACCAAACACGAATTAACTCATCAAGACAATAGTTGAGAAGAGTGGAACCGCACTGCTAACAGACGAAGAGTGGGAAGACCTCAACCCATAATGGAAAAGCTGAAGGGAAAACTGGAAGTCTATTAGAAGTGCCAATCTCCTTCTCGAATACAACCTTGAAGGTGAGCATTGGGAAAATACCTGGTAAACAAGATGTATGGTTACCTCCTTATCGAGGCACGTAACTTCACGAATATCCATGCTTCCCAGTTATGCCTTGGACATAGCATATTGCTATGAGAATGCCGATGATAGGCAGGTGCGTGGCGAAACCTATAATTGCGTGTACTGTTCAACAATGGCTGATGTGGAGCGTTGGTTATGGATAAGTTCGCCGTGGTAATGGAGAATGTTGTCAAGCGTTTTGAAGATGTTGTCGCTGTGGATGGTGTAAGTCTTAAGGTTTTTCGGGGTGAACTTTTCGGCTTACTCGGCCCTAATGGGGCTGGAAAAACCACGACTGTGAATATGCTTTGCGGCCTTTTAAAGCCTACAAGCGGCTTCGTTTCGGTGGGCGGCTATGACGTGCAGAGGGAAAATGCCGAAGTTAAAGAGCTTATAGGCGTTTGCCCTCAAGAGACTGCCGTTTACCCATATTTGACTGGTGTGGAGAATGTGGAGCTTTTTGGAAACCTATACGCCTTAGACAAGGAAATGCTTAGAAGTAGACGGGAGATGCTTCTTGAAAGATTAGGGTTAATTCAAGACGTCCATAGAAAGGTTGAAAAATACAGCGGCGGAATGAAAAGGCGGCTGAGCATTATTCTGGCTTTAATCCACAATCCCCAAATCATATTCTTAGACGAACCCACCGTGGGCATGGACCCCCAATCTCGCCGCGCCGTCTGGGATTTCATGCGGGAACTGAAAAGGGAAGGCAAAACCATTTTCCTAACAACTCACTACATGGAGGAGGCGGAATCCCTCTGCGACCGTGTAGGCATAATTGACCGTGGAAGGCTTATAGCCCTTGATACGCCGAAAAACCTGATTTCCAAGCACGATGTTGGCAACCTCGAAGAAGTTTTCATAAAATTGACTGGGCGAAGGATAAGGGAGGAAATCTAATGAATTTTCAAAGAATAAACGCCCTAATAAAAAAGGAATTGAAGAAAACCTTTCGGGAACCAGCCGTCCTATTCATGATTTTCCTATTCCCATTAGTTTTCGTCTTAACTTTCGGAGCGGCTTTCGGCGGTTTAGGCAGCTCCCAGCCAACCTACAACATTGGCGCCGTCAACATGGATTCCGGCGGCCTATCGCAAAAATTCATTGAAGCATTGTCAAACACCCCGCTTTTGCAAATGCACATTTACGCTGACAACCAGACAGCCCAAGACGACCTGTCTCAAGGGAAAATTCAAGCCGCCATAATCATTCCAGCCGATTTCAGCCAAAGCCTCGCCTCCTATTACGCTGCGCCAAACAATCCAAGTGGCTGGGTGAACACCACGATTTTACTCTATTTGGATAAGGGTTCAGTTGTTGCCACGCAGGCGGTGCCGCCCATAGTCCAAAACGTTTTAGCCACGTTTCTAGGTCAGCAGGCGGCTCCAAGCCCCGTCAACGTGCAAATTGCCTCCCTAATTGAGGCTAAGGGGGTTTCAGCCTTCGAGTTTATGGCGCCCGGCATGTTCACTTTCGCCTCAATATTTCTCATAATGATGGTTGCCCAGTCCTTCACACAAGACCGCGAAAACGGCATGCTGAAAAGGATTAGGACAACGCCTATAACGCCAGCCGAGTTTATGACCAGCCAAACATTGTCCTATATGCTTATAGCCCTAATCCAGGCAGTGCTGGTTTTTGCTGCAACCTATCTGATGGGCTTTAGGCCAGCCGTCAGCTTTTACGCCTACCTTCTCGCATTCATCTTCGTTCTACTTTTCTCATTGTCTAACGTGGGCTTCGGCCTAATCACGGCGACCGTTTCAAAAACGTCCGGAGCAGCTACTGGAATATCCTTCCTCTTCGTGCTTCCTCAACTTTTCCTCGGAACCTTTGTTGGCGCCTCGCTTTCGTCTAATGCGCAAACTCTCAGTCGATTCGTGCCAAGCTATTACGTCACAGACGCCTTAACATCCCTTTTCCTCAGAGGCGCCTCCACCACAAGCCCAACAATAATCTTAGACCTGGTAACGGTAACACTATCATGCGTTGCCATCTTAGCCATAGGCATAATTCTCTATGCAAAACACTTCAAAATATAGAGGGGAAAGGGTGGAGAAAACAAAACACATCCTAAATCCGTGATTCATAAAGATATCGAAAATAAAAAGAATTTCACTGTTATTTTCGATCCCCCCTCCTAGGTGTTTATATACTCTGCTAGCTTTGGCTCAAATTCATGTTTTTATTCTTCAAACGTTTGCGGAAGCCGGGCGTGTGCCTGCGGCGGCCTTGGAAAGAGCGGGTTTGTGAGGGATGTCGAGTGTGGCAATAGCTTTATAAATCATTCTTGATATTGCTAATGATATCAAATAAGATTTCAGTTGTGTCTTGGAGGCGTATCTGGTTGTTTGAGGTTTCAAGACCTTCAAGGCGTTGGTTAAGATACGTGGCCAGTGTTCCAAGAGGTTTCTTGCGATATCAAGTTCTAAGGTTGTTGAAGGAGAAGCCGATGTCGGGTTCCGAGATAATGGAGGAGATTGAGAGGCAGACTGAGGGAAGATGGAAACCTGGTCCAGGTTCAGTCTACCCGCTTCTTGCATGGCTCCAAGATAAAGGCTACACGAGAAAATTGCATGAAGAAGGGGATGGAATCAAGAGGTATATACTCACTGAGAAGGGTGAAGAATTCCTGAGGGAACAGATGAAGCTTAGAGAAATTTTGCAGGAAAGGATGGATTTTTTGGCGCCATTGATATTCGTAGGATTCTGGCCTGAACACCTGCAGGAGCTCAGAGAACCTGTTAGAAGACTTATTCGATCACTACTCGTTCTCAGGCGGACGCTGCAAGAAAACCCTGATAGACAATCAGTACAGGAGATCAAGGATTTCCTGAACGTGGCATCCGAAGAGATTGAGAGATTAAGTAAGAAGGTCGGTCAAAAATAGCCGTAGCATAGGAGCATAGAGACAACATGTTTAAACGTGAAGCAGAAGTTCGAAGGAGACTTATGGAGATAGTGGAGAGATTCCGTGAAAAAGGTGCCATTAGCCCTGAGAAGGCGTTGTCCGCGCAGGAGTTGGGGTTACCGCCATACTTTGAGTTGGCTATGAGACGGCGGCTCGGTCGGCTGGGAATCTTTGTTGAGGTTGACGGTAAATATTATCTGGATGAGAGTAGGCTTAGCCAATTAGAAGAACAATATTTCAAAAGGGGACATAGAAGCGACCAAGCTGGATGGAAGAGAAATAAGATGCGCGGCTGGCCTCGTTATCTCCGTCTTATCCTCATGCTGCCAATTGGCCTAATTGTTTCATTAGCAATTTTTTGTCTTCTGTATCTCAGCGGAGTCAGATTATTCCCTGGAGAATTCCTAATTATCGTAACTATTGCGACGATCATTATGACTGTCGTTAGAATTATCTTCTGGAGGTCTAGAAGGAGATATTGGAGTGGGAGATGGTGAAGAAACATGTACCAGCCTGTTGCTCTTAGACGCATCCCGCATGGAGATGATGAAAATGTCTCGGGGAACCTGTGAATTTGCTAATGAGAGGTTAATGTTGGGGGCGGGAACAGCAGGGAAAATTTCCTATGGATAATCAAATCCGATTTTGCATTTATTTAATCCTGTAAAACACATGCAAAACAGCGTGAAGATGGAAAATTAACATTTCGCTGCATAAATCAGGTGGCAAATGGCCGTTGATCATGATAACCTATGCTACCAAGCGTGTCTCCCGCTCTTGGAATCTGTTCATAGCCCTATTGCTCAGCGTGATACTCGCCTCATCTTTCTTCGCAGGCATAAACATAAGCATAGACCTCATCGGCTTAAAAAGTCTCCAGCAGCAACTTGAGCAAGTATATGCGGACGTGGTTGTCACCCCCTCCACCGTTCCCGTATTCTCTCCACAAAACACTACGTTGCTCAAGTATCTTCTATCAAATATTGATGGAGTTGAAAGTGTTGATGTAATCTCCAGAGTCAATTCTGTACAAGCGATGCCAATCACTTTGTATATGCCAGACGGATCAAATATGACGCTTAGGTTTTTTGTTGACAGCTTAGTGGGCATCTCAAAAGGCTCCCGCATCTACAAGGACATAGTCTCCGAGATGAGTATTGAACCGGAAGAGAATGAAGCCTTCATCGAATCTCTATCTGTTATAGCGACCAGGATAAAAGCTGGTGACACATTGAAGATAAGCATACCTATAATTGTCGGGTCGGGTTCAGGTGCACGATTGCACCGTATCGAAAGAAGCCTAAAGGTGATAGGCTTTGTGAACATGGACGACTCCTCCTACTTAATGACCTTAGGCGTCTACACTATGCCAGTTCTCTCCCTTCTTCAGCCATCAGCAGTTCGTAGAGTTACACATAATTTCATAATAATCGATTGGGAAAAAACCCTTGCAAGAATCCTAGATGAAATTAACTCTTACACACCGTCTTTCTCTCCTATTGTAACAAATGTTCTCATAAACATTGATAGAAATAATCTCCTGAATCCTTGGGACATCGAGGTCTCAAAGACGAATATAGATCGAGTTGTCTCAATAATAACCAACACAATAAGGACCAACTATGGCGCGGTAGGTCTCAACGTTAGCAATAACATAGGGAACGTCTTCAGAATCTATGAGGGGTTCTCAACACTCATGACACTTCAAGGGGTCATACTTTCACTTCCAGTCTTCTTCATAGCATGGTATGTAGGTCTAACTGCCTCCAGCGTCTCATTCAATCTCCGCAGGCGTGAGATAGGCCTTTTACTCGCCAAAGGCTTCACAAATAGGCAACTCCTAAAAATATTCTTGATGGAAGCCATCATCGTCGGTATCATAGGAGCAGTTGCTGGACTATTTTTAGGCGAGATTTTATCGCCAATTTTCAGCATGAACCAGTTCATAGACCTCCTAATAATTGGTCCAGACACCGTATTACTCGTAGTTTTCTTCAGCGTGGCTATCGCTTTCCTAGCCGTCCTCCAGCCAGCCAAAAAAGCAGCCAACCTAAAACTTGTGGAGACTTTGCGTGAATATTTAAGTCTAGAGGAACCCAAGTCCCCCAGAAAGATCTGGATCTGGTTGGCTTTGTCGCTGGGAACATACAAGATAATAATGCTACTTTTGGGTTCAAGTTTAGATGATTTGCTATCTGCGGCCAGCGGCATATTAAGTATAGGGCGAGCGGGCTTCCTCATAAATCTACTATTAAGGATCATTAGATTCATCGACAGTTTATTACTTTACCTTGGACCTATACTCTTCTTTTGGGGGTTCACAAAAATATTTGTGGCGCAGTCACTAAAATTCCAGAAGCTTTTGGCAAGAGTATCCTCTCCGATAATCAAGGACCTCAGCCTGTTAGCCGAGAAAAACATACATAGGAATGCCGCTCGTATTGCGTCTGCAACCTTTCTCATGGCAATAATACTCGGCTACGCGGTCTCAACAGTAGGTCAAATCGAAACCCAGACGGACTATACCTCTAGACTCATCTACCAAACCATCGGCTCAGACATCAATATTATCCCAGACTCAATTGAGAATATCAGCTCTATTAGAAATGCTCTGCTAACTAACGTTCCAGGAATCGCAGCCGTCGCCGTTGAGTATAGAGGCTTCACTGGACAGACAGTGCTGGGAGCCGACTTCAGCTCAACCCAGCTCTCTGCAATAAACCCCGAAGAATGGCTTAAAGCCGCATACTATGAAGATGAGTGGTTTGTCGGAGGCCCAGCCGAGCAGATCTTTAAAGATCTCTCGAATGAAACCATCATACTCGAGGGAAGATTCTCCGACTATGTAAAAATCGGTGACATTGTCTCGATAACGATAGGCAACAGGGCATTCAACCTTAAAGTTATAGGCTTCTACGGTCCCAGCTCAGCAATCATCTCAAGCTTACCTCAAGCACAGCAGCTCAGGCTGAACCTAGTCCTACATTCTTATATAAGTGACTCTCTCTTTGCGCAGGTTAAGGGAAGCGTCTCATCCACTGCTCGCATACTCGTTAAGCTCCAGCCAGGTCAAGACGGCGAAACTATAGCCCAGAAGATCAATGAATTATCCGGTGTGGAGTGGGTCAACACGGCGGCTGAACAGATAAGATTGCGAGCTGAGAACGTTCTTCTAAGCGGGTCGCTAAATATTTCGAGACTCGGCGTCTTATTTGCAACGCTTGCAGCTTCAATCGCCATTACGCTCGTAACTTCTGTTACTCTACTTGAGAAACGTAAGGAGATTACTCTACTCATGGTTAAGGGTCTATCCGCCAAGCAGGTGATCTTGATGCTTATTGCTGAGAACCTAGGCGCCCTACTGGTTGCCAGTGCTATAGGCACTTTCGTAGGGTACTTGGTTCACAGAGGGAATGTAGCCTCAACTAGAACAGTGACGGGTCTCGTTGCTTCAAGAGTAGTTTTCTCAGCGAATGCCTTGGCAAGTTTAATCGGGATCTACGGATTACTCACAGCATCAGTAGCCATTCCCATCATCATAATGGTCAAGATAAGAGCGTCTAGGCTAATTTGGAGGACATAAAAATGGGTTTAGATGTAATCGTTAAAGATGTATTCAAGATTTATCGAATCGGAAAAGTTGAGGTTCACGCATTAAGGGGGTTAAGTGCACATATAGAAGACGGAGAAATAGTCTCGATAATAGGCCCAAGCGGAAGTGGAAAAACAACATTGCTTAACCTCATCGGCGGCTTAGATCGCCCCACCGCAGGCTCAATAAGGGTGGGAAGCATCGAAGTGTCTGAACTCAAACCTCATGAGCTGACAAAGTATAGACGAAAAACTGTCGGATACATTTTCCAAAACTTGAATCTTATACCCACATTGACTGCGGCTGAAAATGTTGAATTACCAATGATGGCTCTAGGCATTTCCAGAAAACAAAGAACTGAGAAAGTGAAAAATCTCCTAGAGATCGTGGGCTTGTCATATCGAATGGACCATAAACCTGAAGAGCTTAGTGGAGGGGAGCAACAGAGGGTCGCCATAGCATCAGCGCTAGCCAATGATCCGCCAGTCATACTTGCAGATGAACCTACAGGGGAGCTTGACACACTGAATGCAAAATTGGTTACAGACTACCTAATAAGGGTAAGCAGAGAGCTTGAAAAGACTGTGATACTCGTCACACATGATCCAAACGTGGCCAGAGCAGCCGATAGAATCATGAGAATTGAAGATGGCGTGATAAAAGAGGTATTAGCTCCAACAAGACTGGAATCAGGAATAACTACGCCGTCATCATACATAGATCATATAAAAACTAGGCTAGCAGATCTGGATCTTGAGCTGAGGAAGCTAGATGAAAGATTCAGAAAAATGGAGATCGATGGAGAGGAGTATGTGAAACAAAGAAGCCGTATCCAAAATATTAAATTGGGATTACAAGAAGAGCTCCATAGAATGGGTTTGGTCACATAATCACCGATCTGATCCAGACGAGTAGACAAGAACGGAGTATCGCATAAAAAACGAATAACATTGTTTTATAATAAAAAATATTGGAGCGCTATTTAGAAGCCTGACTGGATCCGCAAAGCATTTTCTTTAACCTCTCTTCTTATACCTAAACTGCTCGACCCGCATAACTGCCACCACATAAAGTCAAATCTGCCTCAGTCTTCTTCTGATAAAACACAGTATAACCTTCACCGCAGCCAATAGTGTTTTATTTAATTTCTAATCCATATCGTTGAGGACGAATAGGATGTCAGACTGTAAACTAATACTTGTCGGTATAGATTCGATGATCCTTGATCTTGTTCAGAGATTCGTAGCTGAAGGCGCAATGCCGAACATTAAGGAACTAATGCATTATGGATCTTACGGCTATGCTCTCCCATCCATGCCCACCTTTACCCCGCCAAACTGGACAACCATTGCGACGGGGGCGGATCCAAGCGTACATGGCATAACCAAATGGGTTTTCAACTCGAAAGAGTGTAAGGCTAAGCATCTGTGGACCAAAGCTGCTGAGCACGGTTTAAGATCAGTCCTTCTGAGGTATCCATGCGGCTGGCCTTCCACGCATAAAAATGTTATTGTCATCTCTGATGGGGCTCCACATGACGCGATTGGGGTTATCGAAGAGGCAAAAGCTTACACCATGGGGAAAATTTATAGATATTCTGGAGGGCTTCATGGAACCTTCGAAACATCTCAGCTAAACTTCTCACAGGCAGAGAGCTGGAAAAACCTTCCGGAATCGGAGCTTGCACCAATGGAGACGGAAATCGACCTAATCACATCCAATGAATACACCCAGATAAGATGGGTAGGCTTGGTATATGCTGATGGAAGCCGATCCTACAATAGGCTTCTCATATGTAAAACAAGAGACATCCGCGATAGTGTATGCAACCTGAGACCAGGAGAATGGAGTAACCATATTATCATTGACCTAGAGAGGAACGGAGAAAAGAAGAAAGCGGTCTTTAGGTTTAAGCTCGTGGAATTAGACGAGAACCTAAAAGGACTCTCAATATTTAGAACGCAGATACATTCATTGGAAGGCTTCACTGACCCGCCAGAGATAGGTGAAGAGATTTGCAGAAGCATCGGACCGTTCCTTGACAATCCATCCAGATTTTGCCTAGCACATAAATGGTTCGGCACATACTTCGAGGAACTGAAATGGCATTTGAAATGGCTTGTAGAAGCCGCAGCATATCTGAAGAAGGAGATAAAATGGAACCTCCTATTCACTCAATGCCAAGCCCCAGACTACGTTCAACATGAGTGTTGGGCTGGAATAGATCCCTCAGCCCCAGGCCATAATCCTGAGAAGGCGACGGAATATTGGAATATTCTGAGAGAAACCTACATGCTAATGGATAAATATATTGGGGATCTGAGAGATCTCTCTGAGGATGATACACTCTTCCTAGTAGTATCAGACCATGGTCATCTGCCCAACAAGGGAGTAATCTTTCTAGCAGACGCCCTGATCGATCGAGGTTTACTTATTTTGGATAGAGAAGGCAATGTGGACACGGCAAGATCGATCGTAAGGGGCTTCACTCATGATGGAATAATTCTAAACACTCAGAAAAGGTTTAAGGACGGTATTTTGAGTGATAAAGAGTCAGAGGAGTATGTTGAAGAGGTAATTGATCTACTATTATCCATTATGGACGGAGATCGACATGTCATTACCCTAGCCGTCAAGGGGTCAGAGGCCTATGTGTTAGGCTTAGACGAAAGTTCAGGCGACGTCATCTTCGCGCCAAGACCTGGCTACCACTTAGTGACAAGGCCTTCCGAAAAACTACAAATGCAAAGGACGGGATATATCGGATTACCAGACCCAAAATATGGGATTTGGGGAGGGGCCCAAAGCATTCATAACGGAATCCCCTCCGCACGCAGCCATCTCGGAACAAACCTAGCTATGTTCGTTATCAGCGGACCTGGAATAAAAAGGGGATATTATTGCACAAGGCCAATCTGGCTAAGAGACTTGGCCCCAACACTATCCTATCTAATGGGTTTGGGCAGGCTGGAGAATGCAAACGGTGCATTGATAAATGAGATTCTGGAAACAAAATGCTGAATGGAATGGACGGAGTAAAGTAGGATATAAGCTCCCCCTCATGGGCATGAGTGATCATGAAAATTGCCTCTTAATCTGTAACTGAGCACAAGCACAGTGATCTACGGGATAATTCTTATAAACAACCATGCATCTGTTCAATGAAAGTTGGTGGTTCGCAAGTGCCAAAATGGGGATATTCAGTAGCTGACTTAGATACGGAGACAATAGCTAAGGCGAGCGGTAGAGAGCTGAGAGTATCGGTCAAGTTGGCGAGAGAGGTCTGCACAGCAATTAAAGGCATGAAGCTCGAGGAGGCGAAAGAGTTCCTTAGACAGGTTCAAGAGAAGAAGAAGGCCGTCCCATTCCGTAGCAGCCGAAAAAAGCTTCCCCATAGGCGAGGCTTGGAAAAGATTGCTTCAGGAAGGTATCCGGTTAACGCTGCGAAGAACATCTTAAGAATTTTGGAGAGCGCAGAATCCAATGCACTTTATAAGGGATTAGATACCGAGCAGTTAAGAGTTATTCACGCAGCAGCCTATCCCGGAATGAAAATAAAGAGGTATATGCCAAGGGCAATGGGAAGAGCTACCCCTCGTTTTGAAACTCTATGTCATATCGAGATAGTCTTGGGAAGCCAGGGAGGAAAAAGTTAATTGTCCACAGTTAAACACTTCATTATCGAATCAGTTAAGAAAACAGATCTAGATGAGTTCTTATGGAGAGAGTTCGAGAGAGCGGGTTACGGTGGTGTAGATGTTACCAAAACCCCGCTTGGAACAAACGTAGTCATCTACGCCATTAGGCCAGGCATCATAATTGGACGCGGCGGCTTAACCATAAAGAATCTAGCTCAGGTTTTGGAGGAAAAATTCGGTTTACCTAATCCACAGATTTCTGTCGCCGAAATCGAGGTTCCGGAACTGAACGCCCATGTAATGGCCTCAAGGATAGCGGCTGCATTAAAGAGAGGAGTACATTTTCGGAGAGCCGGCTTCTGGGCATTAAACCAGATAATGGAGGCTGGCGCATTAGGCGCTGAGATAGTCATAAGTGGAAAACTTCGAACTGAACGCGCCAGAAGCGAAAAGTTTAGAGCTGGGTACATGCCTAAAAGCGGAGATCCCGCCCTAAAATACGTGAGAAGGGCTGTCGTACACGTTCAATTGAAGCCTGGAATTTTTGGAATAAAAGTCTCGATTATGCCTTCAGGAGTAGAATTTCCAGATAAGGTGGAACTAATTGAGATTATCTCTGAGGGCGCCTCAGAGGTACTAGAATCTTCTAAACCACAAATAGATGAAGAATCAGGGGATGCGAGTGAGAGTGAAGAGGTTGGGGAGGCGGGCGAATAATGGCGATCTTGAGGATGAAAGATATTAGAGATATGACGCAGAATGACAGGATCCAGAAACTGAGCGAGCTTCGCGCTGAACTTTTAAGATTAAAGACGATGGCTAAGTCCGGCGGGGCTATCGAGAACAGCGGCAGAATTAGAGAGATCAAGCGTACAATCGCCCGGATACTCACAGTTCTTCAAGAAGAAAGAATGGGAGTAAAAACAAGATGAGGATCGATGCTTCCATACTCCAACGTGAGTTCATAGGATTGGAGGCAAAAGTCGTTAGAAGCGCAAATCCAAGCAAAGTCGGAATTAAAGGGAGAATAACCAACGAGACAAAAAAAACTTTCACTCTTCTACATAATGGAAGAGAGAAGATGATAGTAAAGGAGACATCGACTTTCCACGTGAAGTTTCCAGATGGAACAGTAATTGAAATAGACGGAAAAGTTCTTATTGGGCGGCCGGAAGACAGGGTCAAAAGAGTCGTTAGGAGGCGTTGGTGAATGACGCTAGACACTGTCAAGAGACCTGAGAAGGAATGCGAAGACCCAAACTGTCCATTTCATGGGACACTGAAGGTGAGAGGAAGAGTTATTGAGGGTGTAGTTGCCAGCGCCAAGATGGAAAAAACGGTGATAGTCAGACGAGATTACCTAAAATATGTTCCAAAATACAAGCGGTATGAGAGGCGGCACAGCCACATACCCGCCCACAACCCGCCATGCATCAATGCCGCGGAGAACCAGAAAGTGAAGATTGCTGAATGCAGACCAATCAGCAAAACAGTATCCTTCGTTGTAATCGAGAAGGTGGAGGCATAGAGGAAAAATGGCCGCTAAAGCGAAGGGAAGGGCGCTGGTCGCAAAAGGAATAATTGGGAATAGACCAAAAATCTCAAGGGGTCTCCCTGCAGGCTGCCTGATAAAATGCACGGACAACTCAGGGGCCAAACTGCTGAGGCTAGTACAGGTCTTAGGGTATAAGGGTAGGCTGCGGCGAGTCCCAGAAGCTTCAGTCGGCGATGTCGTAATCGCATCGGTCAGGAAAGGGGCGCCAGACATGCGAAAGAAGCTTTTCAGGGCCGTTATAGTTAGGCAAAGGAGACCGTTCCGGCGGCCTGAAGGAGTATGGGTTCAATTTGAGGATAACGCGGCTGTTATAATCACTCCGGAAGGAGAGATGAGAGGCTCAGAAATACATGGGCCAGTAGCAAGAGAGGCTGCGGAGAGGTGGCCTAGAATAGCAAGCGCCTCAAGCATTATAGTCTAGGGGGTGATTTGAGATTTGATGAGGACCATGACATCTAAGCCGACAAAACAGAGAAAAATGCTCTTCAACGCGCCAGATCACATACGCGCCCGCATGCTCTCAGCACACCTTTCGGAATCATTAAGGAAAACATATGGAACCAGATCCATAACAGTGAGAAGAGGCGACAGCGTGAGGGTTGTTAGAGGCGACTACAAGGGATACGAGGGGAAGATAATAAGGGTTGACAGGAAGAAATACAGAATCTTCATAGAAGGGATAACACGAGAAAAAGCCGACGGGTCAACTGTTCTAATTCCAATTCATCCATCGAAGGTTGAAATCACAAAAATAAACTTGGATGATAAGTGGAGAGAGAAAATATTAAAGAGGAAGCACTCAACAAGAGCAACCGAAACCCCTGGCGGCGAGGAGATAGGAGAAGTAGGCAAACCAAAACTTGAAAAAGAGGTAATATCAGAACAGGTTGGAGAGGTTGAGAGAGAATGAAAAGAAAGGGGGGCGGAGGTCACTTAAAACGTGAGGTAGCCCCAGGTTTCTGGCCCATCCGCAAGAAGGAGGCTGTCTGGTCCGTTAAACCTATACCCGGACCACACCCGATTAGTCGCTGCATACCCATAGCATTAATCGTTCGAGACATGCTGGGATTAGCTCAAACTAGAAAAGAGGTTAAAAAAATAGTTTCACAGGGAAAAATTCTGGTGGATGGGAGACCCATACGTGATGATCGCTTTCCAGCAGGCTTAATGGATGTTATTTCGATTCCTGAAATCGAAAAGAATTTCCGTGTCCTGCCATCTAAGAAGGGTTTATCACTTCACCCAATCCCCCAAGATGAGGCTGGGTTCAAGATTTGTAGAATCGAGAATAAAACAACCCTGAAGGAGGGGCATATACAACTAAACCTTCATGATGGAAGAAACATTCTCATATGCAATGAGAACACGCCAAACCCAATACAAAACGAATACGAAACATTAGATACGTTGGCGATAGCCCTGCCAAACCAGGAGATCTTAGAACACTTCAAGATTGGGGAGGGAATGTTCGCATCCGTCATCGGAGGCGAAAACATAGGAAAATTCGGCACTGTCACCTCAATCATAAAAGAGACTGGCCGCAAACGTAGAAGATGGCTTGTTACCCTCAGGAACAGCGGAGATGAGACTTTCCAAACGATTCTAGACTACGTCTTCATCATAGGAGACAAGAAACCAAAGATCTCAATCCCAAGCCTGGAGGGAGACTGAGAATCAGATGATAACAACAGAAAGTGTTGAGGCAATGCAGAGTAATCCTATGCTTAAGCCAAGGATCGATAAAGTAGTGGTCAACGTGTCTGTTGGGAAATCCGGTGAACCACTAGAAAAAGCAATGAAAATAATCCAGGAGCTGACAGAACAAAAACCCTGCATCAGAAAGGCGAAGAAGACTATAAGGGACTTCGGAATTAGAAAGAATGAACCTATCGCTTGCATCGTAACTCTCAGAGGGCAAAAAGCTACATCTTTTCTCAAGAAAGCCTTCTCGGCTGTCGATAACAAGATCCGAGGGGAATGCATAGATAAGCTTGGAAATCTCTCATTCGGAATCAAAGAACACATAGATATTCCAGGAGTAAAATATAACCCGGAACTTGGGATAATCGGGATGGACATCTGCATATCCCTAAGCAGACCCGGGTATAGGGTGAAATGGAGACGAAGGGCCAAGTCTAAGGTTGGCAAAGATCATCTTTTGACCCCTGAGGAGACAATTTCTTTCCTTAAAGAGGAATTTGGTGTTGAAATATTGTGAGGTGAGCAATATTTGAGCAAACAGCCGATAAAGAAAATTAGAAAGTTCGGTAAGGGAAGCAGGCCGTGCAGAAGATGCGGATCTTACGGTCCAATAATCCGAAGGTATGGTATCAACTTATGCAGACAATGTTTCAGAGAAGTCGCTCCGAAATTAGGTTTCAAGAAGTATGAGTAGTAAGAAGGTGGAAAATGAAATGGATACAATATCCAATGGGCTTACAACGATAATGAACAATGAGCTAAGAAGAAAGAAGGAGTGCATAATTGCGCCAGCCTCTAAGCTGCTGGGAAGCGTACTTCGAGTAATGCAAATGAACGGTTATATTGGAGAATTCGAATTCATCGACGATGGGAGATCAGGAAAATTTAGGGTTCAGCTCCTTGGACGCGTGAATAAGTGTGGTGCAATAAGACCTCGTTATTCAGTGAGAGCAACGGATATTGAAAAATGGGAGAAGATATACCTGCCAGCAAGGGACATAGGAGTGATCGCCATATCAACACCTCAAGGTGTAATTTCTCATAGGGAAGCTAAACAGAAAAAGATTGGAGGTTGCCTCCTAGCTTATGTCTACTGAGATCCCATCTAAGGTTATCGTACTCCCTGAAAACGTAACCGTCAATCTGGACGGAAAAAAAGTAGAGATAAGTGGAGAGAAGGGAAGAATTATTGAAGACTTTTCGCATGCACCCGTCTCAATAAGGGTTGAAGATCGAAAGATCATAATTTCCACATCTGAATATAGGAAAAAGAAAATCGCCATGATCGGCACGGTAAAGTCGCATATAAGCAACATGATAAAGGGTGTGACCAAAGGTTTTAGATACAGACTCAAGATAGTATACTCACATTTTCCTATTACCGTGAAGGTCGATCGAGATAAAATTCTAATCGAGAACTTCCTAGGCGAACGGAATCCTAGAATTGCAAAGATTGTCGGCGACGCAAAAGTGATGGTGAAGGGAGACGACATAATAGTTGAAGGCATAAACCTCAAGCATGTAAGCCAAACCGCCGCAAACATTGAACAGGCAACAAAAATAAAGGCAAGAGACCCGAGGAAATTCCTAGACGGAATATACATCTACGAGAAGTCGGAGGGGATTTATGATTGACAGAGAAGAGCAATGATTTAAAAGACCTGGTAGAAAAAAGAAAGAGGGAAAAAAAGAAGAACCCGAAGTTTAGAAGACAGGAGAGCTGGCGTTACAAGCGCCTAAAGGAAAACTGGAGAAGACCAAAAGGATTAGACAATAAGATGCGAAAGAAGGTTAAGGGCTGGCCCCAATCTCCCAACATTGGATATGGGGGACCGAAAAAATCTCGTGGACTGCATCCCTCATCATTGAAGGAGATCATCGTATTCAATGTTGATGACTTAGAAACTATACGTCCGGATGTTGAAGCGATCAGAATCGGGCACACAGTAAGTAAAAGAAAGAGAATCGAGATAATCAATAAGGCAAAAGAGAAGGGGATATATGTACTTAACCCCGGGGAATTTAGAGAACTCGAAAAACCAGTAGTCGAAAAACAAACATCATGAGGAAATATTAGGCTTAATTAAGGGGTGGGCGGCTTGA
This sequence comes from Candidatus Bathyarchaeota archaeon, assembly GCA_025059045.1. NCBI lineage: Archaea > Thermoproteati > Candidatus Bathyarchaeota > Candidatus Bathyarchaeota archaeon. Next base: position 163,181 of record JANXEA010000013.1, read on the forward strand.
CATTGAGAACTCAACGCAGAATGGCTGCTGAAATATTGAAGGTTGGAGAGTCTAGAGTATGGATAGATCCTGAAAAGGCAGACGAAGTTGAGATGGCAATTACAAGAGAAGAGATTAGAAAACTGATACATGAGAAGGTCATACGCAAGAAACCAGAAAGGGGGATAAGCAGATACAGAGCCCGGATATTAAGTGAAAAGAAGAAGAAAGGAAAGAGGCGTGGACCCGGTTGTAGAAGCGGATCCGAGAATGCTAGGTCGCCTTCAAAAGAGGCCTGGATGAAGAGAATAAGGGCGCAGAGGAGAAGGTTAAGAGAGCTGAAAGACAAGCGTATAATCACGGAAAATGTTTACCGAAAGCTATACCAGATCGCAAAAAGCGGAGGCTTCCGTTCAGTATCAGATATTGACCGATATATTGAAGCACACGGCTTAAGGAGAAGAAAGTAATGGCAAAAGACGCAAGCTATAATGTGCCATACCGCCGACGCAGAGAAGGAAAGACGGATTATAGGCTAAGGAAAGATTTGATACTATCCGGGCTTCCTAGAATTGTCATAAGAAAGACTAGAAAGTACATCATTGCACAAGTTATAAAAGCGACAGAAAAAGGTGACGAAGTAATAGCCTCATCTCATTCGCGTGAACTAAGAACAAAGTATGGATGGCTTGGAAACTGCGACAATCTACCAGCATCATATCTAACGGGACTAATTTGCGGGTACAGGGCGGTCCAGAAAGGTGTAAAAGAGGCTGTCTTAGACGTGGGGCTACAAAGACCTACCAAAGGCTCACGGATATTCTCGGCTCTGAAAGGTTTCACGGATGCGGGAGTAATGGCTCCATACGGCGAGGATGTCTTGCCATCTGAAAGTCGAATCTCCGGGGAGCATATAGCAAAATATGCCGAAAAATTGTCCCAGCAACCTGAATTATTCTCTAGAATATTCTCAGAATACTTATCAAGAGGTTTAAGACCAGAAGATATTCCTGAACATTTCCATGCGATCAAAGAAGCCATAATCTCATGTTTTGAAAAACAGACTTGAAATAATAAAGTTCCCCATTATTTAACTCTCAAGAATCAATCGTTAATTTTTAACTTGAAAGACTGGTCATTTATGATTACTCTCGTTCGTTACTCCCTTCGAGAGATCGATCTTCACGTGGTAAAGATCTCCCTCAACTCTGTACTGCATTGGGAATGAAGATTTCCTGAAAACACGCATCATCTTAATATTGTCTCTCATCACCCACGCTACGAAGCCTGAAATTCCCTTTTTTATAGCAACTTCAGCAAGATGCTTGAAGAGTATTGATCCTAAACCCTTATTCTGCCAATCATCCCTAACGACGAATGCTACTTCGGCCAGATCGCTGTTGGGGATTCGAGAATAACTTCCTATTCCAATTATGCTCTCTCCGCTCCTCTCTGAAATAGAGGCTACCAAGACCATCTCATTATTGTAATCTACAATCACGTATGGCCAGACTCTCTTTAGGGGAAAAGCCCTTAAAGAGCCGAAATAACGTTTAACGACGGCTTCCTTCGACAAAGAATAGAAGAGATGCTGTTTCATCGTTGCATCTGAAGGCTTGATCGGTCTAATCAAAACATCTGTACCATCCTTAAGGGTCACCCTTCTCTCAAGTTCCTCCGGATACTCAAGTTCGGGGAAGGGAAGAACTTCTTGAGGAACGTAATGTCGGCGTTTAGCCCACTCTAAGAGGCTGTTCCGGAATCTCGGATGAGCGATATTTATTATTGATAACGCTCTCTCTTTAATGCTCTTCCCCCTCAAATTCGCTATACCATACTCTGTCACCACGTAATCGACATCACCTCTTGTCAGAACAACGCCGGCGCCGCTGCTTAGATGAGGCTTTATTCTCGAAATCTTTCCCTCCTTTGCTGTTGAGGGTATAACGGTTATTGCCTTACCATTCTTCGCAAGCATCGCCCCCCTGATGAAGTCGGCCTGACCGCCAAGACCACTATAGAATCGATAACCCAAAGAGTCAGAGCAGACCTGTCCCGTCAAATCAATTTCAAGCGCCTGATTAATGGCAACCATCTTCTCATGCTGGCTTATCACTAACGGGTTATTGACATAATCTGACTCATAGAATTCAACCATTGGATTATTATCTATAAAATCGTATAATCGTCTAGTTCCCATAGCAAAAGATGCGATTATCTTTCCCCGGTTTATCGTCTTTTTTGCGCAAGTCACCACACCATCCTCAACTAGATCGACAACGCCTTCGGTGAGGAGTTCAGTATGTATGCCAAGATCCCTCTTATCTACCAGAGCATCCAATACCGAGTCTGGAATACTGCCTATGCCTATCTGCAAAGTTGACTCATCATCGACTAGCTGAGAAACATACCTAGCTATCCTCTCGGAAACTATGTCGCGTTCTCGACGCGGCATCTCTAGGATCGGCTCATCATGCTCAACAACGACGTCGATTTGGTTGACATGAATGAAGCTGTCGCCTAAAACCCTGGGCATCTCACGGTTCACTTGAGCGATCACAAGCTTCGCATTCTCTGCCGCTGTCTTAGTGATCTCAACTGAAACCCCGAGACTGCAGAAGCCATGCTCATCTGGCGGTGTCACCTGAATCAATGCAACATCGATGGGAATCATTCCTCTTCTAATTAGGCGAGGAAGATCTGAAAGGAAAACAGGTGTATAATCAGCTCTTCCTTGGGCAACAGCTTCACGCGTGTTAATCCCAACAAAGAAGGCGTTTAAACGAAATCTTTCCGAGTAGATAGGCCTCGTGTATGGAGCGACACCCAACGTATGTACATGTAGAATCTCATTATCTTCGAGATGACTTGCCTTTTCAACAAGTCCGTTGACCAAGTACTGCGGCTCCCCGCAAGCTGAACCTACGAAAATATGGTCACCAGTCCTAATCAGCTCAAGAGCTTCCTTTAACCCCATCTTCTTCTCGTCATAAGATCTCGATCGAAGCTCCTCCTTACTCTTCATACTTGTCAAGCACACTCATGTTAAATTCGAATACAAATAAACATTAAAACCGGCATAGATAAATATGAAGGAGCCGCGCCTAAATCATTAAAAACCCGACAGAAAAAGGTGATGGAGACAGGTGAGCCGATGGTCCTAGAGGCGTTCTTCAAACCAAGGTCGATCGCCGTTATCGGGGCGAGCAGAGAGCCCACAAAAGTTGGGCACAAAGTATTCAAGAATCTGCTTGACTCAGGCTTTCCAGGCGACGTCTTCCCAATTAACCCTCAAGCAGACCAAATATTAGGAGTAAAATGTTATCCTGATGTAAATTCTGTTCCATCAGAGGTGGACTTGGCGGTGATCGCCGTCCCAGCAAAGATAGTGCCAATAGTTGCTGAGCAATGCGGACAAAAAGGTGTGAGGGGAATTACCGTCTTATCTGCTGGTTTTAGCGAAACCGGAAAAGAAGGCGCCATGCTTGAAAGGAACCTTGTCGACATTTGTCGAAGATATGGGATGCGACTGCAAGGACCAAACTGCCTTGGAATAATCAACGTTAGGGGGCGAATGAACGCGTCATTCGCGGCTGCCAATCCACTACCTGGAAGAATAGCCTTCGTATCGCAGAGCGGCGCTCTTGGAAGCGCCATTCTTAATCTCGCCATCCAGAAGGACATAGGTTTCACAAGTTTCGTCAGCCTCGGCAATGAAGCGGACTTAACCGCTGCAGATTTTCTCGAGGAACTGGCAAATGATAATGAGACCAATGTGATCGGGCTCTATATTGAGGGAATAAAGGACGGGGAGCGCTTCATAAATGTTGCGAAAGAGGCAACTAAAAGGAAACCAGTAGTCGCATTAAAGGCGGGAACAACTGAGGTTGGAATCAGGGCGGTCTCATCCCACACTGGATCTCTCGCTGGCTCTGACACAGCCTTCACAGAGGTATTCAGAAAGACATCTATTATCAGGGTGAATACCTTAGAGGAACTATTCAATGTGGTCATAGCATTTGGCGAACAGCCTCTCCCAAAGGGGAAAAGAACGCTCATCATAACTAACGGCGGTGGCCCCGGAATTCTGGCCGCAGATATGTGCGAACGGATTGGACTTGAGTTACCTCTGCTAGAGTATGATATTCGAGAGGAGCTGAGAAAATCGCTTCCTCCGCATGCAAGTTTGAATAATCCAATCGATATTCTTGGAGACGCTGATGAGACTAGATACAAAGTTGCTCTCGAGGCCGGTTTGAAAAGCGAGGTGATCGATGGAATAATCGTAATACTGACGCCTCAAGCAATGACTCCATGCGAAAGAGTATCTGAGGTTTTGTCTGAGATACGTAAAAAATCAAGTAAGCCGATACTCGCCTCTTTCATGGGCCTCGATGACGACTCTATAGCGATAAAAACTCTGCAGAAGAGTGGGGTGCCAAATTATAGTTTTCCCGAATCCGCGGCCTACGCGCTAAAGAGAATGTGTGATTATGTATCAGCCCTTAAACGACAAGAGAATAATATTCCCGTTTTTAACGATGTGGATGACGAGAAGATTAAAGAGATAATTACGAAGGTCAAAAGTAGCGATAGACTGAGTCTCACAGTCGATGAGGCCTTCGAGGTTGCTGAGGCTTACCGAATTCCCATACCTAAGGGCGCTATAGCAAGAAATAGAACAGAGGCGGTCGATATAGCCAATTCTATCGGATACCCGGTTGCGATGAAAATTGTTTCTCCAGAAATACTGCATAAAACTGACGTAGGCGGTGTTATCCTAAATGTTAACTCAAGCTTTGAGGTAGATAGACACTTTGATGAACTGTTGAGAAGGGCGAGTCAACTCATTCCTCAAGCAAAAATATCGGGTATACTGATTCAAGAAATGGTGCAGCAGGGAAAAGAGGTTATTGTAGGCGCAATCAGGGACCGACAGTTCGGTCCATTAATAATGTTTGGACTCGGCGGGATATATGTAAACTTCCTTAGAGATGTTTCCTATAGATTATGCCCCATAACTAGGTCGGAGGCAAAAGAGATGATTGAAGAGACCAAGGCATATACGCTGCTGAGAGGTGTAAGAGGAGAGTCACCCTCAGATATTGATTCCCTGATAGAGGTTATCTTGAAAGTCTCACAGATTATGTATAGATTTCCAGAGATAGTTGAAATGGAGATAAACCCGCTCTTTGTTTATCGGGAGGGAGAAGGCTGCACTGCAATTGACATCCGAGCGACGATTAAAAAGTAACTCATCTTAACGAACCATGCGCACGATATGTCACGACACTATCAATCCTCTAACCCTTTATTGTTCATATGCGAAGGACGCTGAAAGAGGCTACTGATCTCTTCTTATCACATCTCTAAATGCCCAGTAATAGTTAAGAAAATAGTTATGTGCAAAGGCAATTAGAATTCCAATAGATACAGAGATGAGATACCATATTCCAAAAAACTCTGTCAAGACATATGTCACGATCATTTGAACGACGGCTCCTTCAGCTCCGACAATAGCAGACTTAGAAGCACGCTTAAAATGAAACCTGATAAACCTGCTAATTCTACTCATCATTTTCCATCCACTTCTATACCTTCAAATCTTTCACCATATATGTTCTCTCATATTCGCCGCGAACTTTTTCATATAAAGTAGAGATAGCCTTATTTTAGTTATGCCGCAATTCATACAAGATAATCTCAACAAAGTTTTATGAGTATGAAACAATCCAACAATATTTGTGGAGTGTTGACAGAAATGCATAATCATGCCATTTATCTGGCGTCGTTGGAGGGGCTTGCAGGCAAGACTACAATAGCCATTTCATTTGCGCTGCTAGCAAAAGGAGAAGGAATGAAAGTTGGCTATTTCAAACCATTAGGCTTTCGGAGTGATACGAGATCTAAAGAATCTTTTGACGAGGATGCGGTGACCCTCAAGAAGATTACGGGACAAGAGGACAAACCGGAAGACATCTGTCCCCTAACCTTTAAGAGGGAAGCATTGCTTGACGATTTTATGGGTATAGGAATTTCCAGATGCGGTACTCTAATTGTGGAGTCATATAATAAGGTCTCGGCTGGTAAAGACCTAGTTCTAATAGAAGGTGCCCCTAAGCTTTCATATGGCCACGTACTTGGATGCCCAGCTCCGAAGCTAGCTAAAGACCTTAATGCAAAGATCATAGTGGTAACCGTTTTTAGAGACGACTCCATCATAGATGATCTTCTTCAAGCTGAGGACTACTGCGCCAAATGTGGGGCCTCTATATCTGGCGTAGTGTTAAACAAGGTTCCTGAGGGGAAGATGGAGAGGGCGAAGAAGATGATCGCTCCCTTCCTACAAGAAAAAGGGATTGAGATCTTGGGAACTGTTCCGGAGGACACATTACTCAGCGCACTAACCGTAAGCGAAATTTACGAGGAGATCGGAGGAAAACTTCTAGCGGGGAAAGAAGGCATGAACAGAATTATAAAAGCGGTGTTGGTTGGCGCTATGACTCCTGAGAGTGCCATACGATATTTCCAGAAGACAAAAGATGAGATTGTCATAACGGGCGGGGACAGAACTGACATAATACTTGCGGCATTGGAGGCAGGGGTTTCTGGACTAGTGTTAACTGGCAACCTTTATCCAAGCATAAAAGTTTTGCCGAAAGCAGACGACCTATCTGTCCCCGTAATTTTAGTCCCCGATGACACATACACTACTCTTCAAAAAATCAGGAATATTGTTGGGAAGATTAAACCTGAGGATCACGCGAGAATCGATCGAGCGAAGAGCCTAGTAATGGATAATGTGGATTGGCGCAGGATCTTGGAGATGTGGAACTAAAGTTTTACAGTTTGGTGAACGAATATTGCCCATCAGGCAGCCGATTGTCTGCGTCCTAGGGCACGTTGACAGCGGCAAGACTCTTCTTTTAGACAGTATCCGAAAAAGCAGCGTGCAAGCTAGGGAAGCAGGAGGTATGACTCAGCATATTGGCGCAAGCTTCTTCCCGCTTGAGACTTTGAGGGAGATAGCGGGTCCACTGCT